>MHXP01000221.1:0-2160 GCA_001824485.1 Planctomycetes bacterium GWA2_39_15
GCAAAAGGCAACCATGGAAGTTATTTTCATAGAACATTAGCCAATAAAGCAATTAGACTGCAGAAAATTGCGTTCCAAAACGGAGTTTGGGAACGAGCCGACCGAAAGGGTGCGGCTACCAGTTTGAATGCTACAGTAATCTCCGTTCAAAATTTCCCGCCATCGAATTTTTAATCTTGCCCCTGTTTTGAACGTTCAGGAATAGAGCCTGTATCATTTCAGGCGTATAATCCTTATAACACAAATCAATCCTGAAATCCCTTTGCCCGGTTTCAAGAAGCTTTGGAATAAGGTGAGTAATGGAAAATGGTTTTTGGCCAATTACTACTGTTTTACATTCCTCATTCATTGCCACAAACCGGTCACCGTATTCGTTCACAAGTATTATCTTATTAAAACCACATCTCTTCTTTCCTGGACATGACTTTTTCATATTCGCCCAGATGCAGGTTTCAGAAGTAAAGAGCGGGGTATCCTGATAAACAATTACCTCTGCGTCTGCGGAAAACAGCATCCGCAGATTCTCTTTGTCATCCTCAGGGGACAGCGTGTGTTTGCAAAATCCCAATTCTCTCAGTTTCATTGCAGAGAGTGGATTCAGGCAGTATAAAGGGTAATCGGCATACAACTGTACGCCCACCCCTTCAAATAAACCCATAGCACCCAGATTGGAGACCTGAAATTGTCTAAAACCCCGAGAGATCAGTTCCCGCACGACCTTCTTAAAATAACCATACGTCATATATCCGTTCTCCGTATCCCTCATAATGGCAGGTAATGAAAAAACGATCTTGTCTCTTACCTTCGATGGAGAGATACTTTCATTATTTTCTATGCAAGTTTTTAACAACTCCCTTAATCCCCCTTTGTTAAGGGGGATTTGATTGCGACTATGCTGCGCTATGAGATCCCCGATCGTTTCATCTGTCAGGACAATGTATATCTTATAAAACTTCTCTAAAGGAATGTGGTTCAAATACTGCAATTCATCTATCTTCAGGGATAACCTGATTTCTTCTCCAAAGATATCATTTTGAAAATTTCCACCTTTACCTATAGAATTGTTAGCAAATCCCCCCGAATTTTTCTTTAATACTCCCGAATCCCCCTTCAAATCCCCCCATCCCTCCTTTTCTAAAAGGGGACACAGGGGGATTACAATGGAGCTTTCGCCAGGCAATTGACTGTCTGAACTTCTGTATTCAATACATTTCTCCTGTAGCCATTTTTTTGTATTTCCACACCTACGATCTCTATCCCTACGCCATTCTTCACAAAAAATTTGGAAATAATCTCTACGAATTTCATTTAATACACTGAGCGGGACAAATAATTCCTCAGAAATTTCTGTATGAATACCTGCCATCTCAAATGGCGTCTCGCCCAGACGGGCAAAACACCCCTTTACATTTTTCATTTCAGTTGTCCTGTGGATCCCTTTTTCCAGTTTTACAGAATAATTCCTGGAAAACGAAAAATGCCTCGTAATTCCCTTTATTTCTATATTATCAGGCCTTATTTTAATCTCCAAATCCACGGATATCTTAGAAGTCTCCAATTTTTTCGGCACTTTTGGTGTAAACATTTCTTTGACTTTCTGGGAAGAAAGCAAATACATCCTCGCGCCCTGTTTATACTGCCGTTCTGTATCGACTATAGCAATATCACCTGCCTTTATGCCAAACACCTTTTTCCCATCCATCTTGATGTTCTTCACATGTAACAAAGCCGGTTCTTCAGAACTATTTTCAAACACCTGTAACAAATCCCTTACACCAATTTCGGCATTTGCCCTTATGGTAATGTATCCCTTTCCTGATTTTATTACCTCACCAGCATAAGACCCAATATTTGCAGGATATGATGGATTAATCATATCCGATGGCTTTACTACGCCAATATCCACAGTTTTGCTGTTTCTTTGACCCTTTTCTTTTATCAAATACGAACACGCTGTCTCCCGGCTAAACACCGTATTCATGAGACGAATAGCCGCATCTTCGTTTTTTAGCTTGCCATCTATTGCTTGCCGGTAGGTGTGTGTCACTACGGCTACGTATTCAGGCGATTTCATACGACCTTCAATTTTAAATGAACGAATACCGGCACCCATCAAATCATTTATATGAGGTAGAACACGAAGGTCTTTCATAGAAAACA
>MHXP01000221.1:2360-4543 GCA_001824485.1 Planctomycetes bacterium GWA2_39_15
TATTAAATAGAAAAGCCCCAAATCCTGGAGAATCAATGCATCGGGCTGGAGTTCATCCAGCGCGATTAAATAATCCACTACACTTTCCAGTTCGTGGGATTTAATCAGGATATTAATGGCGATGTAGACCTTGACAGATCTTTTGCGGGCATAAGCAATGGCCTTACTGGCGTCATCAATGGTAAAATTGTCTGCGCCTGCACGGGCGCTAAAATCCTTTAAGCCAAAATAAACGGCATCAGCCCCGTTTTCAACGGCTGCAAAAAAACACTCCATATTGCCCGCTGGAGACATTAATTCTGGTTTATTTGGATGTAGATGAATGTGTGACATCACAACAACTAAGCATTTAAAATCTTTTTAGAATTATTGAAAGAATTGAAGCAGATTTATCAAGCGTTCGCAGAGGTTAAGACAAGGGAAAAGAGACAAAACCAAGCACAAGCACCCTTTTCTCTTGTTTCTTCGTGTTCTCTACGCCCTCAACGTAACAAACCCTCGACACCAAGCATCTTTGGTATATTAGGGCCGTGAACATCTGCATCGGCAATGCCGACCTTACGTCCCATTTGTGCCAGGGTTGCGCCCAGATTAACCGTCACGGTGCTTTTACCAACGCCCCCTTTGTTACTCATAACAACTATCTTGTATTTAATATCAGCCATTCGCTGGTTTATAGCCCAGCGATTATGCTCAACAGGGTTTATCTTGCATTCAAATTGTTTTTCACACATTGAGCAAGTATAAGGAATTAATTTCGTTTTGAATGAGCTGTTGCCCTGCAAAGACTATATCCCCAAAATCTGTCGTATATATATCATACATTCCCATTTCCACAGCCTTTCCTACGTCCAGTGCAAATCTAATAAATTTTTCAGGCAGGGCATTTATAGCCTCTACGGCTTTTTCATACCTCTCTGCTTCTTGCCTCGTTAGAAGCCCTGCCATTTGGAGGGAGGCTTCGTGGGAGCGGTTATTGGTTCGTTTTAAAGCTTCTAACGGGGCGGGCTTGTTCATCTGAGCCATTGCAGTAAGACATTCTCTTTCTTCATATACCATTTTAGCATTTTCAAACCACGGAACCATCATGGAGCAAAAGGCTTCCTGCCATGGCTGTATGTTTAATCGTTCAGACCTCTTTTTTTGACGCTCCTGTATATTCCTCAACATCTCCTTATTATACGTGGGTTTCCCAACGGCATCCCATACAGGTTGACACCTTCTTTCGATAGTATTCTTTAATTCAATATCAATCAAGGAACTCTCTTTCATAAATTGATTAGAAATTGGGGCTATAGCGGTAAAAGGATGATTCATTAATGGTTGTGGGGCTTCCCATTGTGGCCAGAATATTGGATGCGCAAGCTGTGGTATGGCGCTTTCCAGACGCTGTGGTGTACGATCTACAATAATGTAAGGAATAAAATTTATACCTGCCTTATAGCAGATTTCCACCGCTTCCCAGTTTTCCTCTGGACTGACACGTTTATTGTATTCTTCCAACTGTTCCTTATTGAAGGATTCGATGCCCAGGTGTATTTCGGCGATGTGCTGTTTGACTTCTGGAACATTAAGAATATCGCTGTTCTTTATAGTATTTAAAGCCGTTGTTTCAAACTGAAATGCTAAATGCCCCATACCACGTTTTGCCAGTTCTTCCATAATTGGCGGTAATCGTTGTATGTCAAATGCATCGTCATCAAAAGCTATGCGCCATAAATCGGGATATTGCTCATATATAAGTGCTATGTCATCTGCTACCTTCTTTGGACTCATCACCATATACTTTGGATACATAAATTCAGTGCTGCAAAATCTACATCCCTTATTGAAACATCCTCTACTGGCAACAATATGGTGCCTTGTTCCAGGCCCTATTTTATATGGCGGCGTATCCGACAAATCTGGCGGTAGAAGACTATCTATATCTTTCATGCGTGTTCTTGTGCCTGTAAAACTGACATTGTCGCCTGCACGATAAGCCACGCCTTTTATACGAGTCACGAGCAACGTGTCACGAGCGACGAGTATGGCTTTTACCAGCTCAGGCGCTGTCTCTTCGCCTTCGCCCACAACCACATAGTCAACTGCTTGACATGCCCTCAGAAGCTCTTCGTATGAAAAACCAATGTAACCGCCGACAATAATTCTTATATCCGGGCGGTATCGTTTTATCCTATCGC
>MHXP01000221.1:4787-5390 GCA_001824485.1 Planctomycetes bacterium GWA2_39_15
ATTGATTTAACTCACCAAGCCCTATAAAATACCGTCATGGCTAAAGCCGCATTGATATTGCGGATATAATCTCCGCCATAAATGGCGGAGTTATAACTCTGTTTCTCAGGCTAACGACCGGAGAAGAAAGAAGAAGAAGAACCCCAGCCTGAAGGCTGGGAACTAAGAGACGAACCGAACCGGGCTTTAGCCCTGATACACCATAGCGCAGCAAAGCCGCAACCAAAAAGAGTTTAACCACGAAGAACACGAAGGACACGAAGAAAAACTTACAAAAAAAGAAGTTTTTACAGAGTAAACATTTATGAGCCAAAGGCTCACAAAAGGGCATGAAAATGTGCATTTTCGTGCCAATACTATAACATATTAAGGTTGGGCTGATACTCTGCGAAACCCAACAATCTGGATGCAGGGACAGGAATTACATGTTCCAGTTTCGACATGGGCAACATTCCAAAGCCATTTTGTCCAGCAAAAAATAAGTTTATTAACCATTTTGCTTCTTGCTTTAGCAAAAAACAATATTTTAAAATTAAAAAGTTTTTGGCAGGAGCCGACTCCTGTTGGCGACCGGGCGCACCAGCCGTTGTGAATTGCCGGTCG
>MHXP01000222.1 GCA_001824485.1 Planctomycetes bacterium GWA2_39_15
AAAAAAAATGTAACAACGGTGAAGGTAGATGATCCTGATCTGATTAAAGAACTAAAAAAAATGTAACAACGGTGAAGGTAGATGATCCTGATCTGATTAAAGAACTTGTTGCACACAATGTAAAATTTTCAGCAACTGCACAGAACGGTGCGGGTCAATACCTGTATTTAGTATGGCTTATTCCCATGATAATATTTTTGATTATGATGACTAAGGCGCGGCGCGGGGCGACCGGGGCGGGGCTTATGTCTATTGGGAAGAGTCGAGCCAACCTTTACATTGATAAGGATACTGGAGTAACTTTTGATGACGTAGCTGGAGTAGACGAGGCTAAGGAAGAGTTAAAAGAGGTAATAGATTATCTTCAAAACCCGCAAAAGTACCAGAGATTGGGTGGTAAAATTCCTAAAGGGGTGCTATTGGTTGGTCCTACTGGCACTGGCAAAACATTGCTTGCCAAGGCAGTTGCTGGAGAGGCAAAAGTGCCATTTTTTTCAATAAGCGGATCGGGTTTTGTCGAAATGTTTGTGGGTGTTGGCGCCGCACGGGTGCGTGATCTATTTGCTCAGGCGCAGGAAAAGGCGCCTTGTATTATTTTTATAGACGAGATTGACGCCTTGGGAAAAGTGCGGGCTGCTGCGCCTATCTCTGGTGGCCACGAGGAACGTGAAAACACCTTAAATCAACTTCTTGTTGAGATGGATGGATTTGATACAAGAAAAGGTGTAATCTTATTGGCAGCGACTAACCGACCAGAAACTCTGGATACTGCCTTACTCAGGCCAGGGAGGTTTGATAGGCATGTACTCGTGGACAGACCCGATATTAAAGGGCGTGAAGATATATTAAAGGTTCATTGTAAAAACGTAAAGCTCGGCAAGGATGTGGATATAAAAATTATTGCGGCAAGGACGCCAGGCTTTGTCGGGGCAGATTTAGCGAATGTAGTCAATGAGGCGGCTCTTCTAGCAGCGCGGGTGGGTAAGGATGCTGTAGGAATGGATAGTCTTGAGGAGGCGATCAACAGGGTGGTCGCGGGATTAGAAAAGAAGAAGAAGGTTATGAGCAAAAAGGAACAGGAGATTATTGCCTACCACGAGTCGGGTCACGCATTGGTTGCAGAATCTGTTCCTGGCGCTGATAAAGTTCACAGAGTTTCTATTATTCCGCGTGGTATTTCTGCCCTTGGATATACGCTGCAGCTGCCGACTGAGGATCGGTACTTATTAACGCGATCGGAATTGTTAGATAGGCTCGCTGTGTTTCTTGGAGGCCGTGTGGCTGAAGAAATTATATTTAATGAAGTTTCTACAGGCGCACAGAACGACCTGGAGCGGGCAACAGATATTGCAATGAGCATGGTAAGGGAATACGGAATGAGTGAAAAATTGGGCCCGATGACTTTTCAAAACGGCAGAAAACCGTTATTCGTAGAGTTAGGATACCGTTCAGGTCGTGAGGTGAGCGATGAAGTTTCAAAAGATATTGATAATGAGGTAAAGAAGATTATTTTTGATACCCATACCAGAGTAAAAAACATCCTTCTGGAGAAGAAAGACCGCTTGCAAACCCTTGCAAAACTTCTCATGGAGAAGGAGGTTATTGAAGGTGTGGAGTTAAGGAAGATTATTTCTGGTAATATCCCAGGCTCTATAAAGGAATAATATGGTTAAGAAGATACCTCGAAAAAGAATCCAAATCCAATTTTTGACCGTGTCGTAATCTCGCCAGTACAATAAAAGTACCTGCCCGGTGGTAAATTCATTTTTCTCATACCAATGTTATCAGCAATCTTAGTGTAAGCATCTTCTTCTCTATTCAAAAGATATTTTTGTGATGGATAAAAGGTAATGCACCCTAAAGAACTTTTTGAGTCCACACTATAAAGTGTTTTTCCCACCACCAGAGGGCCATCCGTTTGGAAATCAATAATTCTAATATCCCGTCCTTTAACTATGGTAGGTGAACCTTTTACAAAAAAACGCCGTTCCTTACTATTGGCTTCTGAGTAATACTCCGCATTATTAATCTCTGTGTAGTTATCATTACCCACGATAAATAGTCCTCCTTTAGGCGGTATCTTCCATAGTGTTATATCGCCTATTGAGAGATCGGTATTTTCGTCCAGAGTTAATGGTATATATAGTGGTACATATCCTTCCTTATCGAAGGTTAACTTAATGTTGCCAGGATTATAACCAATAGAAAAGACACCTGTCGTGTCGGTAGTAGTCTTTGATTTTGAACCATTAGAAGCGACAGTAACGTTTGCAAAAGTGATAGGTTTGCCAAATCCATCAATGACCTTGCCATGGATGGTGCCAGTTTCCATGGCGTACAAAGCCTTTGTTGCAAAAAGCATAACAATTACAGCAAAGTATATTTTTCTAAACATTTTCCTGTTTTCCTTAAAATTATTAATAATTTATGATTTGAAAATATTCATAGACACTTTTAGCACATCATAGGCTTAATTGTCAAATACTTTAAAAATGTTTAAAAATTTAATGCCTGTACTGATTTGATTCTGTGTGGGTATTCTTCAATTCATTCGCTATTTTAAAAAACAGTATTAAACACAGATGTTATACTGAGTGCGGTACGATAGGTCTAATTTATTTGATTGACAAATAGTATGCTTAGTTATATACTTTTTCCGATACAAATTCGTGTTTAAAATTAAGTTGCTTAATAATCAAGTATATACATAAAATTGGGAAGGAATAAGAATTATGAAGGGTAAATTGAAGTTTGTTTTTCCATTGTTAGGTTTGTTGAGTGTATGTCTTTTCCCAACTGTTAATTTACAGGCTAAAGAAAGTTTAGATGACGGCATACTCTGGTTGACCAAAGCAGAAGTTAACGGAAAATTTGGCAAGCCGACATATTTATATTGCGAAGAAGAGCCATATAGAAGGTACGTGATAGTAAAACCAGAAAATGAGAATGCACTCAGGGCGACCTTTTTATATGATGTTGTGATACACGATTTTTATTATATTAAAAGAGACGGCAATAACATTGAATACAGAATTTATTACGGTGAAGATGTTTCTGGCGCAGGAAAAACTTACCGTGCAAAGAAATATTCAATAACATTTATGGACGGTCCTGTTCAGTTAGGCAAAATTGCTCAGTTTATTCCGGAGTTTAAACCAGCCCATGAATGTAAAAAAGTCTTCCAGGAACGTATAATAAATTATAACACCATCAGGCTGATATTCGTAACAGATAAGGTTAATGATATATCGAAACGTATGGGATCTTTATTTACAGATCCAGACAAGGATATAAAAGATTGGTCTTTGTCTTATGAGGTTATGCTTTGTGATGGTGAACCAGAAAATGTGTCCTCTAACAGCATGGTTAAGAAAGTCATCGTGTCAGTGGATGGTGAGTATCGGATTGGCAAAACGGCGCATGTCTTTGGTTCGAAATTAATAAAAAATCCGCTACAATAAAAGAAAAGTATTTTTTAAATATTAAAAGCAGTAATGAATAATGTTCAAATCATTTTTCTTACTGCTTTTTTGTTTTATATAAAATCCAGTCTTAAATAGGCTTCGGTAACTTTTACGCCACTAAGACAGCAAGTTACAAAGAAAAACTTAGTGTCTTGGTGGCAATTCTGAATTCCTAAATATTAAATTAGGAGGAAATAAGTGAAAATTTGCTGCATCGGCTGTGGTTATGTGGGACTTGTTGCTGGCACATGTCTGGCGGATATGGGTAATGATGTGATTTGCGTGGATGTGGATAAAAACAAGATAAACAATCTTAAAAAACGGATTATACCTATATATGAGCCTGGTCTGAAAGATATGTTAGATAGGAATTCCAGGGAAAAAAGAATTGCCTTTACAACCAATATTAAAGAAGGTATCCAAAAATCAGAAGTTATTTTTATTACAGTGGGAACACCTTCAGACAATAATAACTGTGCTGATACTTCTGCCATTATTTCTGTTGCTAAAAATATTGGACAGTATATGAATGGGTATAAAGTTATTGTGAACAAAAGTACAGCTCCAATAGGAACTTTAGAGGAAATTGGGAAGGAGATAGAATCCTCGCAAATAAAGTCTTTTAAATATGATCTGGTCTCCAACCCTGAATTCATGAGAGAGGGAGAGGCTATTAAGGATTTCACAAATCCTGACAGGATAGTGATTGGTGTGCAAAGCGAAAAGGCAAAGTGCATTATGGCATCCATCTACAGTGGTATTTCCAGAACAGATAAACCAATTATGTTTACTGACCTTCGTAGCGCTGAGCTAATTAAATATGCCAGTAATGCGATGCTTGCCACAAGAATATCTTTTATGAATGAAATGGCGCAATTATGTGAAAAGGTAGGAGGCGACATCAAAGCCATCGCGAAGGGAATGGGGTTGGACTCAAGAATCGGACCTCGATTTCTCCAGGCAGGCATTGGGTACGGAGGTTCTTGTTTCCCCAAAGATGTTAAAGCCCTTGCTCAAATTATGAAATCAAATGGCATAGAGCCCAGGATATTAACGGCAGTTGACGAGGTGAATGAACAGCAAAAGAGTTCTCTTATTCATAAAGTTAGGAAATTAGTCCCCAGTTTGAAAGGGAAAAGTATTGCTATTTGGGGACTAGCTTTCAAACCGAAGACTGATGATATGCGAGAAGCGCCGTCTATTACAGTCATTAGTCAATTACAAGAGCTTGGTGCAAAAATTAAGGCATTTGACCCTGAAGCACAGGCAAATGCTAAGAAAATATTTAAGAATATAACATATCGTAACGATCCATATTCAGTCCTGGTAGGATGCGATGCGCTTGTTGTAGTAACAGAGTGGAATGAGTTTAGAGATCTTGACCTTAAGAAGGTTAAACGGTTATTAAAGCATCCAAATATAATTGATGGTAGAAATATCTATGAACCGCAGGAAATGAAGAAACTTGGTTTTAACTATCTGTGTGTGGGACGAAAATACTAGATATTTTGTGTAAAAACAGAATTATTTTTACATTTTACCAACCTACACATATCCAAGAAGTTGACTCGCCGTTCGCATGCTATCGAAAGATTTGCATTCCTTAGTAATTCGTCCAGGTCAAAGTGTTTTCCCAAACCCATCTTATCTCTGACAGGAGAAATAAACTCCTCGAATCGGGAGATAACCTTGTTGTTACAGCCTGTGTAATTTAATATAAATATTTCCCCATCTTTTTTACATACCCTTTTTATTTCGTTTAAAGTTCGCAAAGGGTCTGGTACTACCGTGATAACGTGGGAGGCAATAACCTTATCAAAAGTGTTATCAGAAAAGATCATTGATGATGCATCCATGTTGTATAATTTAATATTGGATAACCCATAATATTGTTTTTTACTCTCGGCTTTGTCCAACATTTCCTGGCTGATATCTATTCCCGCTACATGAGACTCTTTTGGGTAAAGTGGTAAAGACAATCCAGTTCCTACACCAACTTCCAGTATTGATTCGTTGGGTTTTACATTCATCATGTTAAAAGCGACATACCTTCCGTGTTCAAATATTCTCCCAAAGAAGGAATCATAAACGAATGAATATAAAGAATATACTTTTTTAATATGTTCACTCATAAATATGGTTTAATTATAACAGTCCACCAAAATTTTACAAATATCATCTTGTATTTTCATAACGGAACTCAGGTTTCTAAAGTTGTTCATTAAAATCGAGAAAACAAGCACATCTCCACTCGAGGTATCAATATAACCAGAAAGTGCTGATGTTTTAGCAATGTACCCTGTCTTTGCATGTATTTTATTTTTGTACTGTGGAGAATTCATTCGGCGACGTAGTCCTCCGTCTGTGCCGGAAGTGGGTAAAGAATTCCACAACATATTTCCATTTGGATGTTTATTCATATACTTCAGGAGGGTTGTTATTATTTTAGGTGAAAGCTTGTTGCCTTTCGACAAACCGCACCCATCCTCAATTTGATATTCATCGTTGGGGAACCCCAGTTTATTCATAAAATCATGCAAAACCTCTAATCCCGCATCTAAAGTTCCGCTACTTTTAATATGTGCCCCTAACGTCTTTAGTATTTGTTCAGCATAAAAGTTCTGGCTGTGTTTATTTGTTACATGAATGGTTTGTTCCATTGTGGAAGTGGTCTGTGTTATCCTCTCAAGATTAGAATTGGCATAATCGCCTTCTTCAATTAACCTGGCGTTACCACAGACTGTAACACCATTCTTTTCGAGGATTTCTTTAAAGACTGTTGCAAGGTAAAGGGCGGGATTGTGTACATTCACCCAGTTTTTTTCGGGAGATGCGTTAATCCAAAATTTACCTTTGATAAATATTTGATTAGTTCCTGGTTTTCTATCCATTGAGTAGCCATGTTCTTTTTTATTTAAAGTATAAATGCAGTTATTAAGAATATTAAAATATGACGTGTCTGGTTCCACTAACAACGTTACAATCTTTCCCGGTTCTTTCTTGGGAATGATTGTGATGTCAACACAATTATCATTGAAGGACAATCCACAGCTAGGCGCACAATACCATTCAGATAATTGATTTTCTGGCCAATTGGGATTTGTGTATACACGATCAAATATACTGTCATCAGCTATGATATCTCCTGTGATTCTATTTATACCTCTGGTTATTATAGCATTTGCCCATGATTCTGGAACGGCTGCGATATTGCCATTGTAAAATCTGCCAGAAAGGTTAGGATCTCCGCTTCCTTTAATAATTATATTTCCAACGAGTTCACCCGAAGCTTTTATTTTGCCGTCGGCTTCTATAGTTGTTTTATATTCAAAATCAGTGCCTAAATAATCTAGTGCTGCAGATGTTGTAAGGAGTTTCATGTTTGATGCTACGCTGAACAAATCATTGTCTCGGTAACTAAATAATGGGGTTTCATTTTTAATGGATATAATACTAATGCCGTATGGAACGTTTTTCAGAGATGGATTATTTAATAAAAGTTGTATTCGGTTTTTTAGGTTGTTGGTATCGGTAGTATTTGCTTCTACAGATGCAGAGAAAAATACAGCACAAGTAAAAATAAATACAACAATCTTGGAATATACTATTAATATTGACCTGCGACTATTCATAAATATTCAACAACAGGAAAGGATATTATTTCTTACTTTTCGGGGATGCTTTTGGTTTTTTAGGTAGAGAGGCGGCAAGTCGTGTTTTTAATATATTTTCGATTGTTTGTAAGATAAATGCACTGTCCAAAGGTTTTAAAATAAAAACATTTGCGCCTGCCTTAACGGAAGAAGATTCAAGGCGTTTTGATTTTTGATTACTTATCATAATAACAGGTAAGTTTGGGCTTGTTTTTCTTGCATCGTGTAAAATTTCAATACCCGAAACTTCCTGAACAGTTGTGCTTATTATTGCAATATCCATTTTCCTTTCTTGTAGTATGGTTAATGCTACATGTTTATTAAGGGCAACTTCCGTTTCATAGCCGTGGTGCTCAAATAAGTCTCTTAAAGTATCAACTGTTTGTCGCTCATCCTCTACGATTAAAATCCTTGCAGCAGGCATCTTAACCCTTTCATTTTCTTTATCAGATTACTATGCAAGGTACATTATACAAATGAAACCTATATGGTCATTTGGCAAAATAGAGAATGGAAACGCACCCTGCCATTTACTCTTTAAAATATAAAAAAGATATTTTCGGGTGCAACTGCGTGTAATGCGTTATTGATTATTTTACAGTGATTATTTTATAGTTACCTGGTGATGCATTTAATAAAAAAATTATCTCATTGCTCGCTGTATTTCCCTTTCAACGGTGCGCTTTTTGATATCCTCACGTTTATCTACTATCGATTTTCCTCTAACAAGGGCAATCTCCGCTTTAATTAGCCCTTCTTTAAAATACAATGATAAAGGAATCATCGTGTATCCTTTTTGTTTGATCTTTCCGATTATTTTATTTATTTCTCTTTTGTGTAATAGCAGTTTCCTGATCCGTTTAGGCTCATGATTTTGTCTATTTCCTTGTTTATATTGTCCAATATGCATTTCATAGAGAAAAACTTCACCATTATTTATGTGTGCAAAACTTTCATTGATACTTACGTCCTTATTTCTAATTGATTTAACTTCAGTTCCTGTAAGTATAATGCCAGCCTCAAATTTTTCCAAAATTTCATATTGGAAATACGCTTTCCTATTTCTTGCAATAATTTCCATTTATATTGAACCTTACAAAATATGTGAGAATCGTAACAGATTGTCAGCATTAATGCAAGGTCAATTTAGTAAAATTACATTGACTTGCCTATATAGATTCTTTAAAATCTTTTCGTTTGGACGTGACGTTCAGTTTAGGGCATGTTGTATCTGTTGATATAATGGTATGTTATGTTTACATCCTATTAAAAATTCCAAAATTTAATATCAATTATAAGCAGAGGTAGTATAATTTATATCCAAAACATGACAAAATAGTAAATATTAGTAAGTGAAATTTATAAAAATAATTCACAAATATTTAGAACAGCATCTGTTATACTTATAAATAATTAATAGCCGAAGTGGCGGAATTGGCAGACGCACTAGATTCAGGGTCTAGTCCCGGTAACGGGGTCAGGGTTCAACTCCCTGCTTCGGCATTTTCTTTAGCTTAAAATTAAGCTACTATCAGCAGTAATTTTTTACGTCAACAGGACAATAAATAATAAAGAGAAGCGTTAGTGTATTGGTGACTTTGTGGTTATCTAAAATTCCTGAATATAAACTTGTTGGAATTAGTTTTATCTTAATTTAATCTCCATCTTCCTTCTTAATTCCGCTTCTTCTCGTAATCTCCTTGCTTCTTCTCTGATATCGCCCAAATCTTTTTGTAATTCTACCCAACCGTATAAGTTTGTATAGTTAGGGTTCATGTGATAAGCCCCTTTCCACGCTATGACGGTACTGCATGAAAATTTGTAAAATAGGCGCTCCAGTCTGGACTTATTGCTGTACAATTGCGGATTTCCAAGTATGAGAGCATGTCCAAGAAGTGAGGTTTCTGCCATTTCACTTCTGGCTGGTAATGCCGTATTTTCTTTTTCCAATCCAGAGATGATGTCCTTTGCTTCTTTTAAAATTGTTTCTACATTTTTGTGAATAGTATCTGCTGTGGCTAAAGTTTTTCTTGCAAAGTTTGGAGAATGACACATACTGCAAACTGATAGCATAGCATCACGTCTCTTGCCCAGTTCTGTTTCATCAACTTTAACCCCATCCCTGTTAATGTATGATGTGCCACATCCTGCAGGTCCATAGGCAAGTCCAAAACTAACATCATGAGTACCCTGCGGCATATGGCAGGTAACGCATATTGGCGAACGTAATGACCGTACGGAATGAGATTCTTCTAATATATTAGATTGGCTAGCAGTATAAACAGTGCCATGCTTTGATGAGATATATAGCTCATAATGTGGGTGATCTAGTCCCGTATGGCATGTCCTGCAAGCTTCTGGAGTCTTTGCCTCAAAAGTATTAAATGTGTGGCGTGTATGGCATGAATCGCATTTGAATTGAATATTATGACACTGTTCACATTTTGCCGAAGGGAAATCTTTGGGAATCGGAACATTTTGACCATAATCTAACATCCTCTTCCAACCAATGGAGTGACGGCTTCTCATAAACTCATTGAATTGTTTGATATGGCATTTCCCACAGTTACCAGCTATTACCTGGCGATGCACCCTTTTATCTTCACAATTACTTTCGTCAGTGTGGAAATATCCCAGTTCCATTGCCTCTTTTACGGCAGGTTCTAAAGTAGAACTAATATGGCATGCCTCACAGCCCACGCCTTTTCTGGCATGTTTGCTGCCTTCCCAATCAGCAATCCAACCATGAGTTACACCTCGTTCCTCATGACATGTAATGCATTTTAAAGATTCATCTGTAATTCCTTTCTCTGTTTTGACAGGTACTGCCTTTTCTTCATGAGAAGTAGTCACTGTCTTATTTGGTGTGGTACAGCCTGTGAGCCAGAATAACCCGATAAAAAAAGTAAAGAAAACAACAAATCTGATATTTTTGTTAAAATGTCTGGAATAACAGGGCATTGGTTTTCTCCTTTTTAATGAATACAGAGTGTATTACGTCTGAGGGTGAATATTATACACGCTAAATTACAAAACAAAAGGGATTATTCTGCGAAATGCTTATTGACGAAGGATGTCATAATCTTTTAAAATGGGGTCTTTAGATAGTGTTTCTTTGTATGAAGTGTTCAGTTGTATGAGTTTCGATAGGGTATCTGAAACCTTCTCTTTATCTCCCATGAACGCATAGGTACACGCCATATTATATATGGCATCGAAGAAGTCAGGTTTTACGCTAAGAGCTATCTCATAGGCCTTGATGGCTTCATCATATTTGGTGAGTTTATTTAATGACATGCCCTTGATATTTAATATTTCGTAATATTCTGGTTTTAGAATAAGTGCGTTGTCAAAACATTTTATGGCATTGTCGTATTTACATATAAAATACAGGGCAAGTCCTTTATTATACCAGACCTCAAATAAATTTGGATTAATCTCGTTTGTCGCATCAAACGCCTCAATGGCATCATTAAACCTGCTCAGACTGAATAGAGAATTACCAATTCCAATCCATGCATCGTAATAATCCGGATTCATCTCCGTTACTTTTTTAAAAGCAGTTAAAGCCGCTTCATAGTCTCCCTTTTTGTATGCATTTGTTCCGTCTGACATCAAAGTAGATTTGGTATCAACGGAGAAAAGGTCTTGTACCGCAAGAACATTGGAAGGAGTATTTTCTTCCAACACAAAAGAGAGTTGTGCACATACAACCTTATTTAAACCAAGAGTGATTATGAATATTAAAAAAGTATACTTAGCTATGTATTGATTTCGAAATTTATTCGGGTTCATAATCATTCCCTTATTTTTTAACTTAAGTAAGTATTTTTTATACTATAACATGTCAAATTAAGTGCCAAGATTACGGTCAAGACATTTCATAAGAATGTAAGTATATAATATTTGCATATTATGGTATGTTTCATTCGGAAATAAATAACTTTTAAATTGCCTATTCTTTAATGAATTTGTCCGGATTAGGGCATAGAAATGCCTGGTAATGGGTAAATTATATTTAGGGAAAAGTATTTAATTGTATTTAACGTTATAATCTTGTAAATATTACATTATCCGTTTGTAAGATTTACTTGTTTTAGGTTAAAAGCAACTGAAAACACATGAAAAATAAAGGCAGCAAGGCAACTATTATTTTGATCATTTGCAATACCTTTTTATTTGGAATAAAGATCACAGCAGGTCTCATGTCCAATAGTTTGGCCATTATCTCGGACGCTGTAAACTCGCTTACCGACATTGTCTCTTCTGTAATTATTTTCTTTGCTGTGAAAACCTCTTCAAAACAAGCAGATGAAGGACATCCCTTTGGTCACCATCGGGCAGAACCAATAGCAGGCTTAATCGTGGCTATTTTTGCCGGCATTTTAGGATTCGAGATACTGCGTACCTCTATTTTTAAACTCATGGAAACGCATGAGCACAAGATAGGTATCTACGTAATCACAGTACTCCTGGTATCTATTGGTATGAAACTTTTGATGTCTGTATATTTTAAAAGATTTAGCCGCAAAATAAATAGTCCTGCTTTATTAGCAAGTTCGATTGATAGCAGGAACGACGTATATATATCTACTACCGCCCTGGTCGGAATAATCTGTGGACTTTATGGTTATCCGCAAATGGATGACATTGCAGCGATCCTTATCAGCTTTTGGATTATTTACTCAGGCTATAAAATTGGCGTTCAAAACATTGACTACCTCATGGGCAGGCAACC
>MHXP01000223.1:0-4613 GCA_001824485.1 Planctomycetes bacterium GWA2_39_15
TCTTCAAAACGAACGGCTGCTTAACAACGCAATTAATGTCGAAGATTCCCATATGCCTTTAAAAGCAAATGTAAGATTTTATATGTCTGGAAATGAAAAAGAGGTGATAACGACTTGTAAACGATTATTACAGGGTGAAGGAATAGTCTGTGAGGAGAAATTTTCTAACTGTATATAAGTTTTTTAATACTCAATGAAAAGAAAGGAGAAATACTATGTCAACGATGGACAATCTTAAGAACGCCTTTGCTGGTGAATCGCAGGCAAATAGAAAATACCTTGCCTTTTCCAAAAAGGCTGAGGAGGAGGGTTTTAAACAGGTAGCAAAGCTCTTTCGAGCTGCAGCTGAAGCTGAAACTGTGCATGCACACAACCATCTGCGGGTAATGTCAGGCATACGTAGTACGAAAGAAAATATACAGGAGGCAATTGGAGGAGAGACATATGAGTTTACAAAGATGTATCCACAGATGATTGAAGAAGCAAAGAAGGAAGGAAACAAACAAGCATTGCAGAGTTTTGAGTTTGCCAATAAAGTAGAAAAGATACATGCCGGCCTTTATCAAAAGGCATTAGAAGATCTGGGTAAGAATGAAACATTTGATTATTATGTTTGCAAGGTATGTGGAAACACGTTTGAAAAGGAAGCACCAGATAAGTGCCCAATTTGTGGCGCTGCAAAATCAATGTTTATAAAGATTAGTTAAATTGGGTTTTGCGGTGCAAAACCCAACGACTGTACCTTGGACTAGGATGAGTTTCATCCTGCCACTGACAACACCCCCTGAATCCCCCTTTTCTAAGGGGGACTTAAAGAATTCCCCCTTAATAAAGGGGGAAAGGGGGTTGTCTGATTGCTATGCTACGAACTTTGAAATTCCTAAATGTTAAATTAGGTTGCCTTCGGCAGATGCTTCCATTTGTAATAATTTACGATGCAGAGACGTCCCGACGAGACATCTCTGCCAAGCTATTTTGTGGTAGTAGATTCTAATTGACAACAAAATGGATATGCTGTAAACTTTTTAAAGATTTGTATTCAATTAATTTTTATGAGCGTTTAGCGATTTAATTTTAGCACTTAAAGGAAATTATACCAGTGAACTGATGGCTGACCGCTAGTGGTTTAAACCTTTTGATACAATGCATAACAATACATGAATTTAAAGTATTACTTACAAATACTTAATATAAAAATATGTTCACTAAAGTACGTACAGAATTTTTCAACAAATACCTGTTTTCCTTCCTTATCGCAGCATCTCTGGCTATACATGGGATGCTCATCTTCCTATCGCCACAGGCAAACCAAATTCTAAGTCTAAGTTCACTTCGAGAGCGTTTTATCCGTGAACCTAGTGAATATGCAGTTGCATTAGAACTTGAGGATATGGATACGCAAATAGGAAATGAAACCTTAGACAAAAAACAAGGTGAAGATGCGCTGAAGAAAGAAAAAGAGCCCGAAAAAAAGAAGGAAAAATTATTTTCAGATACTTCCGATAATGCCGAAGATGAGGAAACTAAAGTTGATACTGATAAGATCGGCGAAAAGGGTGCTGTAGCGAAGGATAATTTCCCTGACGACAAGCAGCCAATAAATAATGAACCACACGCCGAAGGCCGTTCGAAAGCCCCGCTTTTGGGTAAGGGACAGGTAACAGTCCCCGGCGATGGTCAACAGCAGCCACAAGAACAGCAAACTACTGCGCAGGCTTTTATTGCAGGGGATAGCTCTGATAATAGAAATTCTCCGCCAAAATATGCGAATCTGCCGCAGGGATTAGAAAAGCAAGAGGAGGCTATAAAATCCGTTCAAAAGCCGCAGCCACAAATCCCTTTTGAAAACAAAAGACAAGCGTTGCCTGAAGAAAGCGAGGTAAAAGCCGCAGAGGTAAAAACGGTTAAGTTGGATGAAACGATGAAGGCAGAAAATGACGTACAAACACCGAAGAGGGAACGGCTCACTGTTGGTAGAGGCATCAGACAAGAAGAGGCAGCGGAACCCCTGTCCGAACGTGAGGGGATATTGTTTACAGATAAACAGGATGAATTAAATAAGGAATCTGAAATAAAAGAAGATTTGTTATCGTCTTCACTCAAGGAACGCGAAACAGTAAAAGAGAAGGATATAAAGAAAGAGGAACTTGCTGAAACAGAAGAATCGAAGGATAAACAGAATAGAGAAGAAACAGCAGTGCCTAAGCCAGAAATACCAGCCCCTTCGTCGGAAATGTCTGGTTTTGAACCGCAGCGCAGACTTGAAAGAGGATTAAATGAGGAAGAAAGTCCCGGTGAGTTGAAGAAACCCAAGGTCTCCTTTAATGTCAATGCAAAGCAAGAAGGATCAAACAAAGATCCAGCGCTCTTTGAGGATACGATATCCAATGCGGCAATCCAGGGCGCGCCGTCTTTCAACGTACAAAAGCACGAATATGGCTCGTATTTTAAGCATATTCGTGACAGAATATCTCTCTATTGGTTCCTTGGATACGGTACCCGTGCGGAGATAAAACTAGAAACTAAAGATGACAAACCAATCATTATAGAGTTTAAGGTTTTGCCAGATGGTTCTATTGATGGAGTTAAGGTTGTGGACGATGCGGGAAATTTTAATCTTGCTTCAAGGCTTATTTTCTCTGTTAAAAATGCATCGCCATTAAATCCTTTTCCATCCAATATCAAAGAACCATCAATTGATGTAAGATTTAATTTCTATTTTTTCTAATTATGTTTAATACTATTTTGTATTTATTACGTTAATCACGTTCACTATAATAACAGGAGGTAATGAAACTTTGGAATGGCTGATAGGTGGCGGTCCTATAATGATACCGCTGTTAATTTGTTCTGTTTTAGCCCTTGCAGTTATCATTGAGAGGGCAATCAATCTGCGCAGGAATAAAATACTGAAACCGGAAATTATACAGACCATAGAGGCAATACGGAGTCATGAAGATATACCTTTTGCAATCTCAAAATGCGAGGTGATATCTGGCCCATTTTCAAATTTATTACGGCGCATCCTCACAAATAATCATCTCTCAAGAGAGGAAAAATTTATTGATATACAGGCAGCCGGGCGACAGGAAATGAAGGCGCTTGAAAGGAGACTTTTGGTATTGGAAGTGATCACTGCAGTTGCTCCTTTACTTGGATTGCTTGGAACGGTGCTGGGGCTGGAAAGCATCTTTGGAATTATTTCAGAACTTGGTCTGGGACAGGCAAAGGCATTTTCAGGCGGACTTGCGGAAGCCATTAGAACTACAGTTTTTGGGCTTTTTATTGCAATTCCATCTCTGGTAGCGTATAGCTATTTTGATAAAAAGGTAGATACCTTTGTCCTTGAAATGGAAGAATATTCTATGCACGTCCTCAATAAACTTTATCCAGCTAAATGGTCTGACAAAAAATAAACCACATGAGGTTTACTTTGATAAAGAGATTTTTTAATTTATAAACTATGAAATTCCGGGAAAAACGCATTACAAAATCTATCATAAACCTAACGCCCATGGTAGATATGCTGTTTCTAATACTCTTGTTTTTTCTGGTTACGTCCAGTTTTATAGAACAGCCAAACATCAAACTGGAACTCCCTTCCACCAAATATGCATCCACGAGCAAGCTTGAGGAACGGGTACTGATGATTTCACAGGACGGCAAGTTCTTTTTTCAGAATGAACCAGTTGAAAGAAAAGACCTTATCACAGTTTTAAAAAATGCCTTTTTAAAACAGGATGACAAAACCCTTGTTCTGCGCGCAGACAAGAATGTGCCTTATGGTGTTGTTATAGATATTATGGATGCGGCTAAAGGGGCGGGCTTAAGAAGGATTGTTGCACCAACCATTTTTGAACCAGAGAAAAAACCTTAGTTCATAGTGTTCAATTAGCCAGTTTATGCTGACGGTAAAAGCAGTTGGCAATGGGAGTTTGTCTCGTTCTATTTACTGCTTCTTTTTTGTTGCGACTGTTTGCATTATGATATAAAATTATGCTCAAATGATTATTTCACAGATTTGAGGAGTATCAAAAAATGCTGAAAAAGAAATTCGTCAAAGACAAATGCGTGACGTGCAAACAGTGTATGATTGAATGTGCCGTAAGACATTCTGTATCAAGAAACCTGTACGAGGCATTTACAGAAACACCTAAATCCAGATATCGCTTACAAGTGTCTATAAAAAAAGACAAACCTCATATGACCGTATGCCAGAATTGCGCAAAGCCCAAGTGTAAGGAATCCTGCGAATACGGCGCTATCACAAAGTATGAGGATGGGAATGTAGTCATTGACACAAAAAAATGCGTTGGGTGCTGGGCATGCATAGAAGCGTGTCCTTTTGGAGCGATCACCAAGAATACAGAACTCAATTTTGCATTCAATTGTGACGACTGTATGGAATTTGATACTATGGCTTGTGTTGAAGCATGCAAGACTGATGCACTGGTGTACACAGAAAAATATACCAGCAAAAATTAATTAAACCTTATAATGATTATTGCAATACATCAGCCGCAATATCTGCCGTGGATCGGATACTTTGATAAGATAGATCGTTCTGATGTCTTCGTATTGTTGGGCAATGTCCAGTATAAAAAAAAACGAGG
>MHXP01000223.1:4636-6541 GCA_001824485.1 Planctomycetes bacterium GWA2_39_15
ACCTTATTATTCCAAAATCTCAAAACTTTAAAGCCTTGTACTTCAAACCACCCGTCCCTATTACTATTTCTTTCTATACAATGCTGACCACTGTCAATTTCTACTGCTCTTAACAATTATATTTTAAAAGGGCCCGATAACCGGGAATTAATTTGGAAATGAAAATAATTAATACGCATTTAATTTGGATATTTTTATTAATATTTTGCATCATAGCAGGTTGTGGGAGCAAGGCTGATCATCATAATAAACAGGGGCTTATTTTTTATAATAAAAGAAAATATGACGAAGCGATTGTTGAATTTAAGAAGGCGCTAGAACTGAATCCCAGGCATTATGACGCGCACTTCAATCTGGGTGCTGTTTATTCCTCAAAAAATATGCCCGATGAGTCAATACTGGAATTGAGAAAGGCCATTGACGTAGACTCCAATGAACCTAAGGCACATTACAATATCGCCTTTGCCTACATGCTAAAAGAGAAGGTTGCTGATGCAATTTCTGAGTATCAAAAAGCAATAGAGTTGTTTGCGGCAAGAAAAGATAAAAAAGAGGCCGAGGGGTACCTTTATATGGCAGTTGCTTATAGTTTGATCGAAAAACAGGAAGAGGCGTTTAACGCATGTAAGAAGGCGATAGAAATTAATCCGGGATTGGAAGATGGCCACTATTTTCTGGGTGTCTGCTATTATAAAAAGAACATGTTTGAAGAGGCAATTGCAGAGCTTAAAAAAACTGCTCTGTTGAATCCAAAAGCAGAAAAACCGCATAATCTACTTTTTGCTATTTACGATAAACTTGGAAGAACCGAAGATGCTATAGAGGAAGATCGGATACTTAAACAGCTTGCGATGGAGCGGAGAGAACAATGAAAGATTTTCAAGTAAATAGTAGTAAAGAAAACGATCTGAAAATACTTGAACAAGCCCTTTCATTAGAAATTGAAGCAATAAAACGATATCATGAGCAACATGATATCGTAAAAGACCCGGAGATACATACGCTGCTGGAAGGATTGCATAGAAATGAGGTCGATCACGAGAAAATTATTCGGGAGCATATTTTACGGCTAATCGGGAGCGGTAGCGATAAGATAGGAGATAAATAATTTACCGTAGCGGCGCAAAGGACACAAAGGGAAAGACCAGAGGGCGAGAAACAGGGAAGATGGGAAGTTGAGAAAGACAACCTCTCACTTCTCAACCCCTGCTTTCTTTGCGTCTTTGCGGTGAATTAACCACTTGTGACAGGGAAATGAAATAGGGGAAAACAGTTATGCATCATGGATATTTATCAATTATCAAGATGATAGAGACCGATCTTGAGTTTGAAAAGGATGCAGTTCGGATATACACTGAATTTGCAGAGAAGACCCACGACCCTCAATTAAAGGAGTTGTTTACTGAATTTGCCACGTCTGAAACAGGGCATGTCAATGGGCTTCGAAGGATATTGCAATTTATTAAAGACGGGGAACATGAAGTGAAGTTTTATTGCCCTGTTTGTGGTTGGGAAGTTAGCTTTGGGAATAAACCTGAGATAGGAGACCGCGCCCGATGCCGTATGTGCGGGGTTATATTTGAATTGATTGAGATAGGCGGGGATTACGACATCAGAAGATTATAATTATGGATATAAGAGTGTATAGAATATCAACGTGTCATTGGTGCGATAAGGTAGAGTCTTTTTTGAAAAGGCACGATATAAATTGCAGAACTATTGTAATTGATTTATTGGCTGGAGATGAGCAAGAAAAGGCAATCTCAGAGTCATATCATCTCAGCAAACAACGTTCGTTTCCTGTCACTTATATTGACGGTACTTGTGTAATCGGATTTCATGAATCAAGGTTAAGACATCTGCTGAAATTGCCTTCCAGGAGAGTGGAGCAGGAGGAATCTGAGT
>MHXP01000224.1:0-11571 GCA_001824485.1 Planctomycetes bacterium GWA2_39_15
CCGTATCTGGTTATATATTCGCTGCTATAGCATCTGCGATTATCAAAATCAGATTTATGTAAAGGAACTAATTTCAGTTCACTTTAATGAAAGGGAGGATAATGTTATGAGATATTCGTTGATAGTAACCTGCATGATTTTGACAGGTATATATTGTACGAAGTCATTTGCGGATGTTTCGTATGCCGACCTATTTTTAGACAGAAGAGGTTATAAACCTGTTGAAGATACCTGGCTGGATAAATCATTTGCGGCGCGTTTTACCAGGGAGAAAGGCTTCCCTGATAACCAACTTTACAAAGAATGGTGTATTAACACCTTTAAAAACGGAGAACAAATCTACGAGGCTTATAAAGAAATAGCTTTTTATATTGATTACCGTGCCGAAGCGCTCAAAACGGATTATTGGCAGACACCTTTTGAAACAAGACAAAGCAGACAGGGAGATTGTGAAGATTCTGTTTTTCTGTTCTTTTTCAAGCTTTCTGAGCTGGATATTGATGGAGACATTATATGGGGCTGGGTTGTAGACGGGAGTAGCTCGATTACCTTTGCTCATGTATGGTATCAATTATTTGACAAGAGAGGCAGTCCCTATATCGTTGAGGGCTTTTCAAAGGACTGGAATGGTATTATTCCTTTAGAGACAATTACTGGATTGGAAGAACGCGTGCCGACGTTGATGTTAAGTCACGGACAGGTAAACCATGTAGTAGATGAAATGATTCCCATCCCCGATTATGGTCATGGACAGGAAGCTGCAGAATCTTCTGAAGATGCTCAATTTCGTTGGAGTGCTTATTTTTCTAATACATCTACTATCAAGGAAATCTTTCATAAACTTCATGATATGTTTATACGTTACAGGGAGCAGATGCATAATTATTGTCTTAGTGGGGCGAAGGAATCTTTAAGCAGATGAAAAGTGCAAATGAAAAGTGTAAATTTGTTCTTGCCATGCTCATGAATTAAAATTTACATTTTGATGCTTTCGTTTTATTCTCCGAATACGCCCTGTCCATTGATCTTTTGGGCATAAATGTCCCAATAACTACTATCTTTGTGACGGCTATCTTGCCAGGCAATAATCACTCCACCAGCGCCATCATTAACCATTACTGGAAAACATTGTGTCTCGGACGCTGTACTAACAGAGGTGCCATTGTTATTCCATTTTGTAAGACCCTTCGGGTCAATTCGCTGTGTATAAATATCAAACATTGAAGCGCGATTATCGTTCCATGTCAAAGTTGCGCCGCCAGCGCCATCACCAACAATATACACGCAATTTTGAATACCCGTTTCAGCGCATACGGCTAAACCGTCAATTATCCATGAGGCATTACCTGTCAGGTCAATGTGTTGAGTATAAATATTGAACTCTCCGATGCGCATATCCCACCAGGCAAGAATGGCACCTCCTGCCCCGTTACTGGTAATTACAGGATAGTTTTGGTTGCCAGATGCGGTACATACTGGAATGCCGTTTTCTAACCATTGCACAGTACCGTTTCCATCTACCTGTTGTGCGAAGATGTCGTTATTACCATTGCGGGTATCTACCCATGCAACAATTGCCCCTTCAGCTCCATTGCCAATTAGGACTGGAAAACTTTCGTGTCCAAGTGCGGTACACAGGGCTACACCCCGTTTTTCCCACAGTATTTTACCGCTCCCGTCAACTCGCTGTGCATAGATATCTGCGTAACTCCTCCGGAAATCCTGCCATACTACAACAACACCTCCTGTGCCATCGTCAACTGCTACTGGTGCGCCTTGTGCACCTGAAGCCCCACAGACAAGCACTCCATTTTCTGTCCATAATAATTCCCCATTTTTGTTAATACGCTGTGCATAGAGGTCTGCGTAGTTAGTCCTATAATCCTGCCATATGATAATAGCCCCTCCATCACCATCTGTTGCAATACACGGACTATTCTGTGCGTTAACTTCCGTGCAGATAGGCATTCCGTTATCTGTCCATAGAAGTTTTCCTTCTGCATTAATATGCTGGGCGTAAATATCGGAGTTGCTTTTGCCGCTACGTATATCAAACCACGTAATAATAGCTCCTCCTGTGCCGTCACTGATAATCTTTGGTTTGCTTTGATTCTCTGGTGCGGTACAAATAGGGACTCCATCCTTTGTCCATAAGACATTCCCATGAGCGTCAATCCTTTGTGCATAGATATCGAAATGAACATTTCGGGCGTCTTCCCACGTAATAATGACACCGCCAGCGCTGTCGCTAACTATCTGTGGAAAACTTTGCTGTCCAGATGCAGTGCAGATAGCTGTATTCTCGCGTGAGTTAGATGACCACGCTGCTATGGCAGGATGCTGCAAGTGTGTTGTAGCTAAAAAAACTAACGCAAAACAAATAGGTATTGTTTGGAAAATTTTCCTTTGTATATTTTTCATAATTATTTTTGTAATAGTTAAGTTACGAATTTACACGAATATGCACGAGTAAAGACAGAAAAACATAAAAGCTATTTTAAGGAAAAAAGGTAAGCATGGGAGCAAAAACTTAATGCTCAATTACCTTTCTACTAAAAATATTTCATTTTCCTATTTTGCCTTATTTTATTTTTGTTTGTATTCGTGTAAATTTGTGTTCATGCGTGGCTAATTTGTATGAGGCATTGAATTGTTATTTATTAATACCAGCGTATAAAAGAGGATCAAGCTCTATAGCCTTGTTATATGTCCGCATAGATTCTTCATATTTACCTAAGTTGTATAAAGTATTTGCTTTATTATGCCATGCCCTTGCGCTCTTCGGGTTTATTTCAATTGCCTTATTAAATGCCTTAAGGGCATCATTGTACATACTTAGCCTGTTCAGGGTAATACCCAGGTTGTTCCATGCCCATCCCCTGTTTGGATTTACCTGCAGCGCCTTGTTGAAAAGTTGGAGCGCCTCTTCATATCTTGCAAACTGGATTAAGACATATCCCTTTCCATGCCACGCCATGTCATCCCGGGGATTAATTCCTATTGCCTTTTCAAAAACCTGCAAAGCCTCGTTGTACCTGTTTAATGCTATTAGGGCTATGCCTTTATTATACCAGGTTATTGCAAGTTTTGGGTCTATCTCAAGCGCCGTATCGTATAGTTTTAATGCCTCTTCATAATTGCCTTTTTTATATAAAGCTATTCCCTTATTTACCCATGTGGCATTACTTTTCGGGTTGATACTCAACGCCTTGTCATAAGCTTGAATAGCCATATCGTAGCTTCCTGTGCAATATAATGCATTGCCCAAACCGTCCCATGCTTCAAAGTAATTTGGGTAACATGCTATTGACTTATTGTACGCCTTGACGGCGCGTTCATACTTGGCTCGGTTATATTTTGATTGTCCATTTTTAATCCAATGCCTTGCGCTGTATTTCTTTGATGACGTTTGATAAACATTGGTTTGCATAGTTGCTGACAGGGCAACATGGCAAGATAAGCAGATAGAAACTGCAAAAATGGAAAACAACGACTTGGAAAGATGCCTATTTAATAAATTTAGAAATGTAAAAAACATAATATTTGATACTTAAATAAATAACCAGACTGACAAATGAACGGTTAACATAGTTGAAAATAAATATTATTAAAATACTTTAGAATCTTATAAAAATCACCATTTAAAATCAAATTAATTATCACTTACAGATTCTAATTCAGCGTGAATAATCTCCCACTTATTATAAAGGGAGTTTAATTCCTGCGTAACAACTTTATATTGCCTGTTAATTTCTATAGACTTTTCTTTGTCGCTATATAATGACGTGTCCAAAAGGGTACGGTCTAACTCTTTCTTTTGCGTTTCTAATAAAGAAGTTTTTTCCTCGACATTTTGAAGCTCTTTTGTGAGTTTTCGTTTTCTGGCATTTTGCTCTTTTTTCAATAAATATTGCTGTTTTTGTGAACCAGCTTCTTCCGGTTTTATGGAAGAATTGTTCATGTTGCTTTCTAATGTTTCAATGTGTAAATTTGCCTCCTTTTTTTCGAGGAAATCCCCAAAACTGCCAAGGTGGACGTGAATATTGCCGTTTCTTAGTTCGTAAACTTTAGAGACAAGTCCATCCAGAAAATTCCTGTCGTGGGACACAATCAACAGACTCCCATCATAATCCAGCAGCGCATTTTTTAGTATCTTCTTAGTGGCGATGTCAATGTGGTTGGTGGGTTCATCCATGATTAAAAAATTTGTTGGTTTTAGAAGCATTTTAGCAAGGGATAGGCGCGACTTCTCGCCGCCGCTCAGGACACTAACTGGTTTAAATACATCATCACCTGAAAATAGGAAAGCGCCTAATATACGTCTAATGTGAGGAATCATGTGAAATGGAGACACAGACTCGATTTCCTGTAACAGCGTATTATTGCTATTTAATTTTTCTGCATGCTCCTGGGCAAAGTAATCATAGAGGACATTATGTCCCGTCTTGATAGTGCCAGAGTGAGGTTGTTCCAGACCGGCTATAATGCGCAGCAGTGTTGACTTTCCCGACCCGTTTTGTCCAACAAGCGCTACCCTTTCACCCCGTTCTATGGAAAGGCAAATATCATGAAAGATCAAATTGCCGTCATATTTATGTGAAATATCTTTTACATCAAGTACGTTTATACCGCTTTGTTTCGACGTGCGAAATTTGAATTTTACAGCCTCTGTAGTATTTTCAGGCAATTCTTCCTTTTCCATCTTTTCAAGCATAAGGATACGGCTCTGTACCTGGGATGCCTTTGTATTCTTTGCCCTGAAACGCTCGATAAAACGTTCCACCTCTTTAATTTTTTTCTGCTGATTAATGTATCGTGCCGTTTGGAGTCCTATTCGGTTTTCTTTTTCCGCCTCGTAAAAAGAATAATTGCCATAGTATTCATTAATTCTTCCATTTTCCAATTCCCAAACCTTGGTAATGTTTCGGTCAAGAAATGCCCGGTCGTGTGATATGATAATCAAACTGCCATCAAATTCTTTCAGATACTCTTCTAACCACAGAATAGAATCAATATCCAGGTGGTTTGTTGGTTCATCTAAGAGGAGAAGATTAGGTTCCTGGAGTAAAAGTCTGGAAAGTGCAACCCGCATCTGCCACCCGCCGCTAAACGTGCTGATACTCTTTTCAAAATCTGATTCCTTAAATCCCATACCCTTTAAGACTTTGCCTGTTTCTGCCTCAACTTTGGAGCCGTTAATGACCTCTAACTGATGTTGCAGGTGGGCATAGTCATCCAGAAGTAATAAATGGTCTTCGCCTTGCAGGGAGGCGTCTTCCAATTGGGTATGAATTTTATCAATCCGGCTTTTAATGTGGAGGATGTCGTCAAAAGCCGAACTTGCTTCTTCAAATATAGTCGTTTTCTTAAAGACAAAACCTTCCTGTGGAAGGTAACCAGTGCTTGTGTCTTTAGCTAAAATAATATTGCCTTCGCATGGTTCAATTAATTTACAAATGAGTTTGAAAAGCGTTGATTTGCCTGTGCCGTTGGGGCCTATTAAACCTATACGGTCGTTTCTTCTGATGTGTAAAGAGACATTATCTAAAATGGTTTTGCTGCCAAAGGCGAGGCCGATATTATTTAAGCGAATCATTTTATCCCACCATATACTGCTTCACGATATTCCTTCCAGAAACAGTCTGCAGTGCGGAATCCAGCATCTACAAGGATTTGAAGGTCGTCTGCAACAAATAATGGGTGATCTCCATCCTTTTTCTCTTTTTCCGCCAATTCCGATGAGATTTGGTCAAGGGGCTTTTCCTGTTGCTTTATCCTTTTTATCCTCTGTTGTATTCCCATGTGGTGTAAATATCGGTATCGAGCTTCAAGCACTGCATCAGCAGTCTTAAAAATATCACAATTTACGAACCAGCCATTAGGTTTCAATATCGAGCGGATATATTTAAACAATGTCAGCTTTTCTTCCCTGTACAAATGATGGAGGGCAAAGGAGGAAACCACTGCGTCAAGATTAGAAAGGGCGGTTTCTTTACTCGGTAATTCCTGAAATGTGGAGATTTGAAATGTGACCTGTTTGAGATGATTTTGAAGCCTTATTTTAGCCTTTTCCACCATGAGTTCAGCGGCATCTACGGCAATAATCGTTGCGTTGGGAAATGTTTCGATAATCCTGCGGGATAGGTATCCGGTTCCCACACCTAGGTCCAGGAATTTTAAGTTTTCGGTATTTTTAAAAGGCAATATTTCGCATACAATAGATGCCATTTTTTCACGGTTAGGATGCCACACGTCCATATCAAAGTCGTATGTAGCAACAATATCATTATTGTTAAAGGCAAAGACCGTTTCTCTTAAAGCATTTTTTTCCACTTAAAATACTCCTGATTTTATCATACAAAAATAATGCACTATTTTTTATAGTAGTAGCCAACTCCTGTTGGCGATTAAGTGTGTAAAACTCTGTCTTGAATTGCTAATGACCGAGAGAAGAATACCACCATAGTTATACTACTATAAGATCATTTACTTTCAATTGATTAATAATATACAATTCAAAGTAAATATGATAGAGTAAATTTAACAAACAACTTCATAAAAACCAAGAGACTATTTTAAAGTTTCTAGTTTTATCTATGCGACAGCAACCAAGACACTAAAGATAGAATAGTGGCAGAAGGTGTGAAGTTATGAGGATGAGAGGCTGAGAAGTCCTCGATTTTCGCGTTTATTCGTCTTCCAATCTTCTCGATTTCATGGCTTGTCGTTTTCCAGTGGTTAGTAATTCCAGGTTCTGCAAACTTTGAATTTTGTAAAAAAAAGATGAATAAGCTGTTTGAGAAATTAAGAGGGTTCTGGGAAAAAAGCATTATTTACAGAGTATTTATTAAGAAGTACAAGCGATATTTTATCATCGGTACTTTATCTCTGATTGCCGTAGATATTATCAATATCTTTCCACCCCTCCTTATCAAAAGGGTAATTGACATCCTTTCAAAAGAGGCCTGTCTTACGAAGATTGCAGCCATTTCGGGACTATACATCTTTGTAAGTATTTTTCAGGGAGCATGTCGGTACCTCTGGCGGATGAACTTTATCGGTACTTCCTTTCGATGCGATTACGACCTCCGCATGGCATTCTTCGGGCATATCGAGACGCTTTCCCAGAAATTATTTCAGAAATACAAGACGGGCGATCTCATGTCAAGAGCCACTAATGATATTGGCGCTGTCCGTATGGGTGTCGGTCCAGGATTATTGATTGGGCTGGATGCCATGTTTTATTTTTTTGTCATACCTCCGATTATTATCTATTTGTCCCCAAAGCTGTCCTTATATACTTTTCTGTTAATGCCGCTAATGCCCTTCATTGCTTATAAAATCAAGGATATAATTGACAAACGTTTCCGTGACGTTCAGGAACAATTTTCAAGAATCAGCGAAAAGGTGCAAGAGAATACATCTGGTATCCGTATTGTAAAATCCTTTAATATGTCCCGTCAGGAGGAAAGGACTCTCAGTGAATTGTGTAAAGATTTTATGGGGGAAAATCTTAAACTGGCTGTCCCGCAATCATTACTCGGACCAGCGTTTGAATACATTACTTATACGGGTATTATTATATTGCTTTTTATGGGTGGAAGAATGGTTGTAGAGGGGGTGATTACACTAGGTACCCTCGTTGCTTTCCAGCGTTACATCTCAATGATGGTCTGGCCTATGACTGCTGTTGGTTGGGCCTTGTCACTTTTACAGCGCGGAAATGCCTCCATGAAGCGTATTGACGATGTAATGAATGAAAGGTCTGAGATTGTCGTAAAAGATAGCGTAGTACAGCAGTTTATACCCCTTGGTAAGATTGAATTCAGAGATATAAACTTTCGGTATGATAGCCAAAAGGAATGGATTTTAAAGGGTATAAACTTAAAAATTACTGCGGGCCAGCGAATTGCAATTGTAGGCCCGATAGGGAGCGGGAAATCAACGTTAATAAATATGATTCCTCGTGTCATTCCTGTAGGCGATCAGAGTATATTTATAGATGGTGTTGATATTAATACGATAGATATTAAGTTGTTGCGCCGGCATATCGGCTTTGTACCACAGGAAACATTTCTTTTTTCGGAAAGAATTGTGGACAACTTACTATTTGGTGCTGGAACAGCAGATAGCAGTAATAACGCCCAGGAACTTGCTTGTATGGCTGCAATTGAAACGGAGATTCAGGAATTGCCCGGCCGGTATGAAAGTTATTTAGGAGAACGCGGAATCAATCTTTCAGGTGGCCAAAAGCAACGGATTACCATTGCGAGGGCGCTGGCAATTAATCCAAGTATTATTATCCTTGATGACTGCCTTTCCTCAGTAGATGCGCGAGTTGAGGAAGTTATCATTAAAAACATACTGAGTAATTTCAAGAATAAAACTCTTTTGGTTGTGACTCACAGACTACCCGCAGTTAAAGACTTTGACATGATTGTAGTTATGAAAGAGGGTATGATAGTTGAGAGAGGTACACACGAGCAGCTTATCAAGGTTAATGGATTATACACCTCATTGTATACAAAAGAGGTGCTGGAGGAACGGCTGGGATAGGTACAAGACAGAAGCAGGCGGCTGGAAGTTTGAAGTCGGAAGTTAAAAAAATAGGATTCTGATTGTTGATTGTAGAACTTGGATAATCTCTATGCACAAATACACAGAGATTAAATAAATTCCAATGAACAAGAATCAATACCCATTTTTAACTTTCTTTCTCTGTGTTCTTTGTGTCCTCTGTGGTAAATTGACAATATGGAAAAAGAAGAATTTTTCAGTGAAGACGTTCTAGCGGATAAGATATACAATAGGACAGTTATTAAAAAGCTGCTGTCTTACGTCCTGCGTTATAAAGCGTCGGGTTTGTTGTCCATTTTTTTGGTACTGATCACCACTGTCCTGTTTCTGATGGGACCGTATCTCTTTGGATACGTAATTGATCATGGCATTAACAAAGGGGATAAGCCGTTAATATACAAAATAGCATTGCTTGTGCTGGGCATCGAAACACTGCGATTTTTATTAGTAATAGTGCAAGGTTATAACATTCAGGCTATTGGGCAGAAGGTCATGTTGGATATGCGCATGGATCTTTTCAAACATATCCAATCGCTCCCGATTTCTTTCTTTGATAAAAACCCAGTTGGCAGGATTGTTACACGCCTGACCAATGATATTGCGGCTATTGGAGAACTCTTTTCGGCAGGCGTTATAGTGGTGATCGGAGACATATTCATCATCATTGGGATTTTTGTGGCAATGTTCATGTTAAACATGAAACTTGCCATTATCACGCTTTCCGTCTTTCCAATTATTGTGGTGATTGCCTTCTGGTTTGGCAATCGCATGAAGAATTCATTTCGTGAGATACGTCGTAAACTGGCGCGTATCAATTCCTATTTAAACGAGAATATTACAGGTATGAAGGTTATCCAGCTCTTTAATAGAGAAAAAAAGAATTATGACAAATTTGACGAAATTAATACCGACTATCTGAAGGAGCAGGTCAAATATATTCGCTATTTCGCCGTGTTCCAGCCGGCGATCAATATGGTAAATGCACTGGCTGTGGGTCTGGTGCTCTGGTACGGTGCCGTAAGGTACATGCATGGTTTCCTTACCCTTGGGGTTATGGTGGCGTTTCTTGCATATATTCACGACTTATTTGATCCCATCCGTGACATTGTGGAAAAATACAATATTTTCCAGGGCGCTATGGCGTCATCGGAACGTATCTTTAGCCTCATGAAAGAACCACCCGAAGTTGATTACATCATCACCAATCCTGTTAAAGAGGTTTTTAAGAGTGATTTCAAAGGGGCTATAAAATTTGAAAATGTCTGGTTTGCTTACAGCGGAAGTGATTATGTGTTAAAAGACATTTCATTTCAGATAGTACCGGGTCGGTCTGTTGCACTTGTGGGCGTGACTGGCAGTGGAAAGACATCAATTGCAAGCGTATTAACGAGGCTTTATGAAATTCAAAAAGGGACAATATGGCTTGACGATGTTGATATACGGAAAATAGAAAAGATAGGATTACGATATGTCATTGGGCTGGTAAGTCAGGATATTTTTTTGTTTGCAGGCACGTTACGGGACAATATTACCCTTTTTAATCCTATGTCAGATTCAAAGGTATTGGGAATTATTGAGGAGCTTGGTTTAATGCCTTTTATAGACCGTATGCCAGGAGGGCTTGGTATGCAAATTGTTGAGCGGGGTGCAAATCTTTCAGTGGGCGAACGACAGTTTATTTCACTTTCCAGAATCATTCTCTACGACCCGCGCGTGATAATCCTGGATGAGGCGACTTCCAATATGGACCCTATTTCTGAGGTCTTGATCCAAAATGCCGTTCAAAAGGCAACACAGGGCAGGACGTCTATCTTCATTGCCCATCGTTTATCCACCATCCTGCATTGTGATAAACTTATAGTATTAAACAAGGGTGTAAAGATTGAAGAAGGGAGTCACGAAGAACTACTACGATTAGGCGGTCTTTACAGTCAGTTATACAGGGTTTATATGAGGGAGGAATTGATAGAGCGTGTGTAATTGTTTTTAGTGTATAAAGCAGAGGATCTTTCTATTTATCTATGCCGAGAATTAAGACAGGAATATCAATGTCTGCAACTCCGCGTTGTTCCAAGTCCCAAATGAATTGTTCAAAATAGGAAACCCCGCTTGACATCTGGTCTACAAATTTTTTAACAGGTACAATCTCAATACCAGTATCAATATGTCCAAGCTTGTTAAAGATGGTCATCTTCGCGCAGACGTTGTAAACCATAAAAGAATACTTGCCAAACTGAACTTCAACACCTAGTTTTTCTTTAATAAAATCCATTTCACGAAAAGCACCTTTATTGAGCTTGTCGGGTGCATAGTCTGACGTGTAATATTGAGTTGGATACTGACATGGTACACGTTGATTGTGCCAGCCAAGTTTAGTAAAATGCTTTTTAAAGGCGGGATTCAAACATTTGGGATTATATAACATTTTTCCACGCATTGTTTTTTCACGACTCTTCTTTGTCTTGTATTTTTCAGAATCAACTTTATTAATTACGTTTTCAACCTCTTCTAATAACTTTGGATATTTTTGTTCTACAACTTCTTTGCCATTTTTAAAAGAGTATATTCCTACGATTTTCATTGATATTCTCTGTTACCGTTTTGTTTCCACTCTGAAGGAATTTGCGATACTTTCTCGTGGCCGGTCGGCACGTAAATTGGTTTTCCCATGGGTCTGATCTTTAATCTACCATTATAAAAATCTTCTATTCTTTGTTTAGCAATGGATATATATTCTGTTTCTTTATCAATACCCGCCGCTTTTCTGTTATTTTTGAGTGCTGCTATAATAGCAGCACCTGCTCCGCAATAAGGATCAAGAACCCAGTCGTCTTCGTTGGTTAATGCAAGGACACAACGTTCAATTAGTTCAATTGGATACTGGCATGGATGGATAGTCTTTTCAGGATGGTTAGCCTTGACATTTGGAATATCCCAAAGTTCTTTATCCCATTCTTTGGCGACAAATTCCCATATATCTGATGGATTCTTGCC
>MHXP01000224.1:11629-12449 GCA_001824485.1 Planctomycetes bacterium GWA2_39_15
ATTCGGTTGCGAAGTTTTAGCCCGCATTTTTTAAAATAGTTATAATAAAGAATGTCCAAAGGAAACACTTCTGAATTCTCAACAAAGTTGCCAACCTGCCAGCAAATGCTACCGTCGGATTTCAATACTCGGACAAGTTGCTTAATTACTCGGCACTGAAAATCTAAATAAGACTCAATTTGTGTTTTACTTTCGTATTGCTTACCAAGATTATATGGCGGTGAAGTGATTATAAGTTTAGCCGTTTCGTCTGGAAGTGTTTTAAGAAATTCAAGTGTATCTCCGCAGTGTAAAACAATAGAATGGTTAATATCAAAAATTTTAACGATTACTGGACTTTTAAATAGAGGTAAAGTTTTTGGAGTTTTAATCATGACAATATTTTACATCAGACCTTCTCAAATACCAATCTTTATTACAAAAACTTCAAGATACCTGAAGTAAAATTTTCAGATATAACCTTCTTTTTATAAGCCTTTATCTTTTCAGATAATTTACCTGCATCTCTTTTAAACTCAATAAAATCCTCTTTTTCAGTTTTAACATTCTCCCCTTTGTTTTCTTCCATCATAAGGGTATCCCTTCCCTCTCAATGTCCAGCGCTATTCGTCTTTCCCTCTTTTTTAGTTCCGATATGATATCTTTTCTCGCCATCTTTTACTGATATTCCTTTTTGAAGAGTGCATGTTAGTGGCAGTGATATTCAATCAGTATGCCTTGACAATTTAACAGCCAATGCTTGAGATTTATTCTATCAGTCTTTATTTTTTTGACAAGACTTTTCTTGACTCAAAACTAATTACGTAGTAACATTATGAAA
>MHXP01000224.1:12523-13244 GCA_001824485.1 Planctomycetes bacterium GWA2_39_15
GAAATGACAAATGTATGAGTTTTCGTTCAGACACTATATATTCTTACCAAAGGATTTCATGGTCACTAATTGATGAAGTTTGGTTAGCGATCTTCCAGCAGAGAATTCCATTAATTATACAATTACTAAGGTTCTTCTGGGAATTGTGTGGGAAAAGGCTATAGAAGTGAATTTCTCCCCCTTGATGGGGGAGGGTTAGGGGTGAAGGAAAAAGACTGACCACCCTCCCCTAACCCCTCCCATCAAGGGAGGGGTAGCTGATTAGTAACACCTCCCGTCAAAAGAGGGGAAGATGATTCGTATATCCACAGAAAAGCCCGAAGAAACATTACTAATGAGGCTGATATAAATGTCCATAAAGGTATGTATGTTTGTGTACAACAATTTCCTTCACGATACGCGTGTGCTGAACGAAGCGAGGTCATTGATTGCCAGCGGATATGATGTTACTGTTCTGGCTGCACTCGATAAAAAATCAAAGCCTTTTGGAGAACGGGAAGAACAGCAGGGTATTAAGGTCATACGAGTGGAAATCCCCGTCCATTATCGTATCTTCTGCCTGATAAGCGAATTTTTTCTGAGTTTTAAAAAGAAGCAGACAAAATATGCATCGGGAGGCGCTAACCCGTCGCACCTTCCCAACACTGCTGTAAAAAATGGGGATACTAAGGTTGCTATACGGAATGAAGACAGAAAATTAAGAGCAGGTCGAAATGTCATA
>MHXP01000225.1 GCA_001824485.1 Planctomycetes bacterium GWA2_39_15
AGGCGATTTGACAAATTATCATGGGAAAGTGGAAGCGAAGAAGGTATTGGAATCTATAAAAAGATATAACAAACGGCTGCTTGCTCAATATGGCAATCTTGATCAACCGGAGGTAAATGAATATTTAACCGGCGAAGGAATAAACCTGCATGGGAATGGATATGTATTTGGGGATGTTGGCATATTTGGATGCGGTGGTTCAAGCCCGACACCCTTTAACACGCCTTCTGAAATAAGTGAGTCGGATATAAAAAAATACTTAACCGATGGTTATACAAAAGTAAAAAATGCAAAATGGAAGATTATGGTATGCCACACACCTCCAAAGGATACGGTGATAGATATTGTTCGGAGCGGGATGCACGTAGGAAGCAGTACCGTCAGGGATTTTATCGTACAATATAAGCCCGATGTCTGCATATCCGGTCACATTCATGAATCGAGGGGCAAGGACGAAGTTGGCGATACTGTTGTGTTAAACGCCGGCATGTTCAGGGATGGATGGTATATCGAGATCAATATTGATAAAGAGGATTTCTCTGCAATGCTAAAAGCCCTTGATTAATTGTAATATAGTTGGAGCATATTTCCCGGTAAAATGTCAGCAAAAATAAATTCCAAAAATGTAACTACCAATGTCAATGAACCATCCAGCGCGATATACAGGACGCTGTTCGATTATGCGGCGGATACTATGTTCATGCTGGATAACAGGGGATTTGTGAAACTCATAAATAAACGCGGGAAAGATATGTTCGGATACGATACCAAAGATTTCGCAGCAAGGAAACTTGATTTTATTATCCTTAAACCTTATAGAAATGCCTTTATTCAAACGTTGAAAGAAAGTCTTAAACGAGGGGTAGAAACGGTTTCTGTGGACGTGCAGACAAAGAGTGGCAAGATACTGAATATGGAACTGGACGTAACGAGCGTAAAGGAGCGCGGTAAATATCTGTACACACAAGCCCATTTCCGAGACGTCAGCAGAAGGAAAAAGGCTGAAGACGAGATCAGATATCTCAATGAATATTTAGAAACCATTCTCGGCAATTTAGCGTGTTATTTAAGAGTGGTAAATCCAAAGGGGAGTGTTGTATATGTAAACAAGCCATACAAAAATAAATATGGCGATAGTGCGGGAGAAAAATGTTATCGCATTTGGAACAGGAAATATCCCTGCGAAAACTGTATAGCGGAAAAGGCGGTAAAATTTAATACGATTCAAATGCAGGAAGAAACGCTCCCTGGCGGTGATATCTATGAGAAGATGGTTATACCATTCCGGAATAGAGACGGGACTGTATCCGTTGTTGAAATTATAACGGATGTTACTGAAGCGAGGAGACTGCAACGTCAAGAGAAGGTTATCAGTAATATCATCCAGATGGCCACTTCAGATATAGATATCAGAAATGTGTATAAAACGGTAGCAGAGAAACTCCATGAACTGGTTCAGTTTGATCGGGCGGCCATAGTTGTATTGAAGGAGGATGGGGCTCACATCGAGATATTTAGCCTCTGGTCAGGATATGAACAAACCAGCATAGATGTCGGTGTTTACCCATTACGGGGAACGGTTTCAGAGGAAGTGTTTAAGAACAGAAAGCCCGTTTTGATAGACGATGTAGTTGAAAGCAAGTTCTGGACGCTTACCAAGCTGGCAAAAGAAGGTATTAGGACGTTCCTGGCCATTCCCTTGTTATATAAAGGAAAATGTATCGGGGCTATAACGGTTTCTAGTAAAAGAAACAAGGCATTTACCGAAAAGGACATGAATATCCTTGAGGCTGTCGCTCCCCACCTTGCCATTGCAGTTGCGAACACAAATTTATTTATACAGACGGTAGAAAGACAAGAAGAGTTAAAGGCGTTAAATTCCTTTATTATGAGGCAGAATGCAAAGTTGGAGGAAATTAACAGGACGTTGGAAGACAAGGTGCGGGAACGGACAAAATATCTGGAAGATTATATTAAAGCCCTGGACGCCAGTCTCAAGATTATGGAACAATTTGCACACCTGGAATTAACTGAAGGGAAGATTTATGGTTTAATTGCAAGAGAGTTGTTGGCCTTAAAACCCCACGATGGAAAATATTCACACATGCTAACACTTTTTTGTAAAAAAGGCAGCCCTGTTCTTGCTGGACAAATGCTATTTTCGAAAAAAGGAGAGATCGTTACACATCCCGATGCCATTGAGTTAGAAGATTTTGATCAGGTAGTGATGAACCAAAAAATAAAGGATACATACTATTTTAATTCAACGAAGTTAATTGATAAAAAGGGCAAATCCGGGTCAAAGCCTCCACAATTTAATAAGGCCATACGGGAAAAGGTGGGTAAAGTCAAAAATGGTGTTTTGTGTAAGATAAAGGACGTCAGCGGGAATGTAGGGGTAGTCGTCGTCTTTAATACGGATAGGGAAGTGGGTGAATACGACACAAAGATACTGAGTTCGTATTGCGTCACGCTGGCATTCTTAAAATCCATAAATGACAAGATACAGGAGTTGAAAGAAACCTATGATAAAACCCTAACCCTTATTTCAAATGCAGTCGAACTGCGTGATGCAGTGACTGCGGCACACACCGAGCGGGTAAAACAGTACAGCATCGAGATTGGAATGAAATTGGGCTATAAGGATAACGAATTGGTGCATCTGAAGTGGGGCGCTATTTTACACGATATTGGGAAATTGGGTGTTCCTGATAATATCCTGATGAAGAAAGACGCGCTTACTGATGATGAAATAGAGGTGGTAAAGAAACACACTACAATAGGGGCAAAATTTATCGAAACATTGGACTTTTTAAAGAAGGCGAAAGATGCAAGCCTGTATCATCATGAACACTACGATGGCAGTGGTTATCCTAAGGGTTTAAAAGGGGAGCAGATTCCAATGGATGCGCGGATTGTGGCCCTTGCGGATGTGTACGATGCCATGACATCACAGAGGCCTTACAGAAAAGCTATTTCAGAAGAAGAGGTCGATACGATGATTAAGGAGAATGCCGGCTCACAATTCGACCCTCAGATTGTAAAGGCATTTTTTGAGATTAAGGATAAAATAGTGGAGATTAAGAAAAAGTATATCGGTTAAAGGCAATTCAGGCGGAATTAATTTAACGTACAGGAATTTCAAAGTTGGGAACAGAGCAGTCAGACAACCCCCTGAATCCCCCTTTTCTAAGGGGGACTTAACCAATTCCCCCTTAACAAAGGGGGCGAGGGGGTTGTGAGTGCCGAACAATTGTTGCATATCAAAGAAAGTCGCTGCCAAAGGCAGCCTAACTTGAAGAAATACGTCGATGATTTTGCGTGCTGAATACCATCCCTAAAATAAGGGGACGACTCAGAAAGGAACACGAGATCAAATGATAAAAGAACCGAAAATCTCACTGTTTGATTTGGTTATGTGCTTATCAGACGCGGTAGATTTGGTCAGCCCCGCTTTAGTCAATCATCACAAACAAGTGGCATACATCGCTTTCAGCATGGGGACTGAATTGGGATTGCCCCTGGAGCAGAGAAATGAGCTGGCGCTTGGTGGTGGATTGCATGATATTGGAATTCTTTCCCTTAAGGATAGAATGAATGCTATGCAATTTGAGCATGAGGTAAAAACCGAACGCCGGCATGAGCATTTAAGTTATTTGCTTCTCAAAATGTTCGAACCTCTATCGGGCGCCGCTGCTATTGTGAGATTCCACCACGTTCCATGGGATAAAGGAGCTGGAACTGAGTTCGATGGAGAATCGGTTCCGCTTGGCAGTCATATACTGCATCTTGCTGATAGGGTGGCTGCTCTTATAAACAGACAACAAGAAATACTTGGGCAAGTCGAGGCGATTTGCTGGAAGATAGAGCAACAGTCAGGAAAGATGTTTGTGCCAAAGGTGGTTGACGCCTTCAGAAGTATTGCAAGAAAAGAGTATTTCTGGTTTGATGCAATATCCTTATCGTTAGGCTCAATTCTGTCCAATATGGTAAGTGCCGTGAAGGTAGAATTAGGCTTGGATAAACTTCTCAGCCTGGCAAACATGTTTTGTCGGGTTATTGACTTCAGAAGCGCATTTACTGCAACTCATTCGAGCGGGATTGCAGCCAGCGCTAAAGAGCTGGCAAAGTTAGCTGGATTTGCCGAGCGGGAGTGCCAGATGATGAAGGTCGCTGGCTATCTCCACGACCTGGGTAAACTTGCCGTCCCGCTGGAAATTCTGGAGAAACCGGCAAAACTGGCAAGGGATGAAATTAACATCTTGCAAAGTCACACGTTTCATACTTACCGCATCCTTGAGTCGATTAAAGATTTTGATGTTATCAATGCATGGGCTGCTTATCATCACGAACGTCTCAATGGAAATGGTTATCCCTTCCACCTTAAAGGCGATGACATATCTTTGGGTTCCAGGATCATGGCAGTTGCAGACGTGTTTACTGCCATTACAGAGAACAGGCCATACAGGGAAGGGATGGACAGCAATAAAGCGTTAAAGGTTCTTCAAAAAATGGCTGAAAATTCAGCATTGGATACACATATCGTATCACTGTTGTGGAGTTCATTTGATGAGATTAATTCTGTCCGTATGGCCGCACAAGCCGCTGCCATCGAGGAGTATAAGCAATTTATGCAGTCATCGGAATAAGCGTCAAGGATGGGTTAAGCAAAGCGAACCCATCGTCCAACTACATTCTCCTCAATCATCGTGCTCCCCATATCGTTTGCACCAAATTTTAAAGAGAGTTGAGCAATCTTTGCTCCTTGTGTAACCCTTGCATCTTGCCAATGATAGGTGTGTTTAAATGATTGTGGTAGAATCACAGGGAAAGTCTTGAGTAATGAAAAATAAAAATCACAAATCAAGATGCGTTTTTATTGGGACAAAACACATAGGAGGTGTCCCTTATTTCTACCAATGCAGGCATGTTTAGAGACGGATGGTATATCGAGGTTATTATTGATAAAGGTGGTTTATCAGCGGTGTTAAAATCAGTTGCATAAATTTGGTGGTTTATAGCATATATAACTCTGTTGAATAACTCGTTTTTTTGGATAGCTAAATCAATGGTTTGTTCTGTGCCTCAGAAAAATCGTATTCCTTTCTCATTTTCATCA
>MHXP01000226.1 GCA_001824485.1 Planctomycetes bacterium GWA2_39_15
AAGGTTGTTCTTCTTTCTTTATCGATCCAGTATCCGGCCTGACAATGACCGCCCACAACAAAAGGCTCCGTCCCCTGTATTTCCACAGGTTTCTTTCGAGGATCCATACCCTCGCTTGCCCATAAAAGGATGATCTGTGGATTCATATTCAAAAAATCTTCTTTTAGCCGCCGTTCATCTGCATCATTCAATGTAGTCGTATCCAAATAGCACGGACCTCTCCCTGCCTTCGTCTCTTCAACTGTGGCCAAAAGTCTGTGTTGCGTGAGGCATTTATTTCCTCCCAGGTGTTTATAGTATAGTTCCAGATAATCTTCTCCGCGCGCATTGATCTGTTTTGAACGAACTCCGACGGCAATAGTGCCTGTCGGAGCATGCACGTCTTTAACACGTAAGGCGATGAAACGGTTCTCAAAGCTGGTCATCTCCGCTCCTGCACGTATTCCCATGGCATATCCTGTCCCCGCATTCCACGGGCAGTACCACATCAGGTGTCGAGCTTCCCCGGGATTGTTAGGTCTATATATACCGGATGCCCCACCCGTAGCAACAATAACAGCCTTAGCGCGAACCGCATAAAACTTGCTGTCCTTAATCCCGTATCCGAATGCCCCGCAGATACGACCACCATTATAGATAAAATTTGTCGCCACAATGCGATTTAACACCTGGGTACGGGTTTTTGTTACAGCCTCAGCCAGTATAGGCTTCAACCGTTCCCCAAAGATACGGATACTGCGCTTCCCCCGTTTTTTATAAGTACCGTCCTCATTCTTCTCGATAGGAAGCCCCATCTCTTCCACATCCTTAATCACCTCATTCAGCCCTTGCGCGATAGTATACACAAGGTCCTTTCTTATCACACCTTCAAACTCCCGCTCCACATACGACACATAAGACTCTGGCGTCTGCCCGGGATGCAGGTATGCGTTGATGGCATTTAAACCCATGGCAAGGCACCCGCTGCGTTCAATGTGAGCCTTTTCCATGACCACCACCCGGCAGTCCGGAGATTTTTTGTAAATCTCCACAGCGGCAAAACAACCTGCCGCCCCGCCGCCAATAATTAAAATATCTGTATCTATGTGCATAGTACCCATATTCGGAACATGAAAACAAAAAATAAATATTACTCATATTTTATTATCGTGTCAATTCTAAACTACTCTATTGATGTGACTCTTGGGAAGGACGGAAATAGCAATTCAGATGAAGAGGAATATCTAATAGATAGGTTAAAAATTTACTGTTTCCTGTTTGCGTCGAGTTCATCCAGATTATGTAGTAAATTTCAGTATAACAAACACATTCATATTTACTTTCTCATTCTGCTCACTATAAAAAGCAATCTCAATCCGGGTCATAATCCTACAACACAAGCTACTCTATCTTTCTCATCTCATCCACGAATTCTTTGTCACTCAATAATCCTATTATCAGAAATTCTCATACAAAAAGACCCGGCATCCTTATTCTTCAAGTCTATTATAGCGTTCCACATGTCTGGGCTAAATTCCCGCCCCTTATGCAATCTTAAATAATTATAAACAGTAAAGGATGTTCACCAAAGATGACGGCGCCCACATCATGAAGCAAGCTCGCATAGAATATGATATCTCGCTTTTCAGGCATGACGATTTCAGAAAGGGCAGTTGCGATTACGGCAACACGTCTCGAATGCAACAGATTATGCTTGCCAAATTGATCCATGATGAGTGACAGCGCTGATATAACCTGATCAAACTGCGACTTTATTTTCGCATCGATCATAGTTTATCTCCAGAAACCGCGTAACAGTATCAAAACCAAATTAGATTCTTTATTCAAAATACATTATTCTTTACAACTCCGAAGGAATAAGGCATCTGAGAAATATCAATATTGAATCATGTTCAGTTTAGCAGCGCGAAGTTTACCTTACTCAACGAAGGACCCTAGGGGACGGTACTGCATTTTTTGCTGAGGGTTTAACAATCGTTGAAAGGACCAGTATTTCTCCAGCCATTTTAAGGGGAATTGCATTTAAAGTAACGTCAATATCCTTTTGTGACTTTGCAATGATCTTCGCCTTTATTCCCTGCACTGCACCAGCTCGAATCTTTTTAAACAACGACGCTACATCACTTCTAAATTCATTTCCTATCAAATCAAAAACACACATATTGAAAAGCTCTCGCTCTGGAGCCCCTGTCATTTTTACAAAGGCATCATTGTATCCGAGAATATGCCCATCATCCGCTGATAAAACTACAGCAAAGGACATACTACCAATTAAATTACGAATAGAATCCTTCTCATCTTTTTCTCGTGCATAAGCAGCTTGTAATACGATATTAAGTTCCTTGAGTTGTTCATTCAACTCGATATTTTCTACGGCAAGTCTTCTTCTTTCTAACCCACGATCTATTACGATGTCTAAACTCCTGGCATCATTCATCAACATAAAATCCTTCACAACGTAATCATCCGCACCTTCTTGAATCGCTTCCACTGCCGTCGCTTCACTACCAAAGCCTGTCACAACAATAATACATATCTCCCGGTCGTCTTTCCTGCATGCCTTCAGTACATCCATCCCATTTATTCCCGGCATAACAAGGTCTAACAGCATAACCTGAAAATTTCCTGTATTCAGTTTCTTCAGAGCAGATTCTCCATCATTGACCATCTCCGTTTTATATCCTTTTGCAGCCAATGTTTTACTAAACATCTCGCATACAAGCGGACTGTCATCTACTATTAATATCTTCTCTTCTACACGCCATTTGTTTGTATCCATCGCATACCCTCCTAATACAAAATAGAAAAAACCGCTGGAATCTCTCTTAACCATCCTTTATGAAAGGGGGATTTACCTGCTTTTAAATGCCGTTTACGTTAATATTTTTGTGAACGTAAAGCCACCATACTAGCCTCCTTGTTGATTTGATGCCAATATTTCAATGTTTCTTGCACATATTTCCTTCAACTGTTTTACGGTAAAAACTTCACCAGCCAGCCATTCTTTAGTTTCCGCATTCGTTTCGAATATATCGATTACATTCTTATATTCTTTTATAGCCTGTTCAATACGATTTGCATCCTTATACAGATTCCCAAGATAGTAATGTGATAATACTGACTTATCATCTAAATAGATGGCCTTTTTAAAGGTAGAAATTGCTTTTTCTTTCTCTCCCATTTTATAGTAAATGGTTCCTAACAATAAATAGGCGCCTGCTGATAAATCACTAATCTCCAGAATATCCATACCTTTTTTTAATGCCTTATCGTACAAGCCCACGTTTGCATATATCTTGCCTGCCAATAAATGAGCATCAATATTCTTCGGATCGCCCTGTAACACCTCTTCAATCTCTTCTAATACCGCTTCATAATTACCATAGGTGGATACTACTCCCTTTTTTATCCATTCAGATAAATCTTTTTTTTGTATCAGACCAATATAAGACGGTAGCGCCTTCCCTTTCATAGTCTGCTTAGGAGGTGTGACATGCCGACTTACCGTTGCCCCTAAAGAGGAAGGCATTCCTGGACGTGGAAAAACTATGCTTGTCGATGTTTTTCCCTTTTGCTGAAACTGCTTTCTTTCAGACGCAACTTTATTTCTTCCATCTTTCCGATATAGAAATACACCGGAAATTTCTTCTAACTCAAAATTATCGGATATCTGCCAGAGGGATTCGGAATGTCCTACAAACAAATAGCCTCCGGCTGCAAGGGCATCATAAAATCTTCGAATAACCGTTTTGACTGTATCTAACCCAAAATAGATAATCACATTCTTGCAAAAAATAATATCAAAACTGTTCCCTTTGATGGGAAAATAGGGATCAATAAGATTTCCATAATCAAAATGAATAATTTGTTTTACACGATCATTTAAATAGTATCGTCCGTCTTTTTGGGTAAAATACTTATTTAACATTACTTTGTCTGCTGTCCGCATACTACTTTTATTGTAAATACCCGCTTCGGCCTTTTTTAAGGCCTCCTCACTAATATCTGTCGCATAAATAGAGACATTAATACCGCCAGGTAGAGTGCTTTCCATGATCGCCATCGCTATGGAATACGGCTCTTCGCCTGTAGCACAGCCTGCGCTCCATATTTTTATTTCTTTATCTTTTTTTCTTTCGATCAACTCAGGCAGGATATTTTCCGTCAACACCCTCAATTGCCTGTCATCACGGAAGAAAAACGTCTCTTTAATCAATATGAGATTTGATAACTCGTCAAATTCCTTCTTCCCCACGGTGTTTGTTTTAATGAGCGAATAATACGCATCATAATCTTTTACACCCAGGACATTCATACGGGTATCCAGACTTATTTTAAGCGAATTCTGCCTACTGTCGTCAATATAGATACCAGTGCGGCTTTCTATACACTGACGGAATTTATCAAAATCTATCTTAGAAAATACCCTTTTTGTTTCTTTCATTAAATAATGCACACCCGATTCCTACCCTCAGCCTTTGCATTGTACAGGGACTTGTCTGCCCTGCTGATCAAGTCTTCCAAACTTTTTATGCCAGGACCGGGATAGCTGGAAACGCCAATACTGATGGTGCACCTGATTACCTTGTTTACATCTCCGAAATTATACTGTTCGACTTCTTTTCTAATTCTTTCAGCCAAATTTAGGCTATCCTCCATTTTTGCTTCTGGCAGAATAATTGAAAATTCCTCACCACCATAGCGACCCAGGGTATCACAGACCCTGATATTATTTTTAAAAATCTGGGACAACTTATATAACACTGTATCACCCTGGGGATGACCGTATACATCGTTTATCTTTTTAAAATAATCTATATCCAGCATCAAAAAGGAAAGTGGCAGCTTGTACCTCTCCGCCCTTGCGTATTCTTTACACAAACACTCGTACAGGAAACCGTGATTATAGATACCCGTCAGGCTATCTGTGATTGCAAGCATTTTCACCCTGTTATAAAGCCATGAATTTTGCATTATGACATACGACTGCTTTATTACAGCTCTGAAAATCCATCTCTTTGTTATCTATTCTTTCGGAGGCACTGCGTGCTAATATAATCAATCCGCCCAGCTTATTGACGAATCTTATTGGCACGTCAAAATATGTGATTTTTTGTTCACCTTCAACCCTCGCCTGTTTTATCCTGTCTTTACCAAAAATCGTCATTTTGTTTGAGGAAGGCAAACAGATATCATTTGCATTCAAATAGTTCTTTGTGTGTTCCCGGACATCATTCAGATACTGTTCACTGACGGAATTGTTAATCTTAAAAAAGCATTCTATATCATGCTCTTCCAGGACAACAATAACTGCAATATTGTAATCTAAAATTTTTATCAGAGTCCCCATTACAATATCTACGGTTCCTTCAAAATCTTCAATTCCCTTTTCAATTAAGGAACTCATTTCGTTCAATACCGTAGCTTCAAAAAGCTTTTTATCAAGCAAGTCATTTACTTTGGAAATAATCTCGACCGCATCAATTAACGTGTTTTCCCTGATAAGCGAACTTACAGGGGCAGTTTTCTGCCTCTTTTGTATAAGATCTTCTACAGTTTTCAACAGCACGTTTTGTATGAATTCCCTAGAAAGATAAGCATCTGCGCCGGTCTGGGCACTCCAATATTTATCACTTGCCTGGTCTTTGACAGTCAACATGATAATCGGAATATTACAAGTCTCAGGGTCGGATTTTAACAGGCGACAGGCCTGATATCCATTCATCCTGGGCATCATCACATCAAGTACAATCAAATCAGGCAATTCGCTAAATGCTTTCTCTATCGCCTCAATCCCGTTACTTGCGGTAATTGTTTTGTAGCCACTATCACACAAAAATTTACTGATAACATCCAACACCAACGGGCTATCATCTACAACCAGAATATTTCCCTTCCCCATACAAAATCTCCCAAAACCCGAACAAGCCTGAAGAGTCCTTGAATCGGAATTTGCGATTTTAGACTTCGTCGTGAGCTCAGTCGAACGATTTACGATTTGGGATTTAATAAAATTGTACATCGTAATTCGTAAATAGTAAATTTTTGCTAAAAATGTCAAAATATTTTTTTAAGATACTATAATAGTGTGCCTTACTGACCATCGTTATTAACAATGCCTTTTAATGTGCGTATAATATCTTCTACAGATAACACCTTACTTACAGCGCCTTTTTCTATGGCGACCTTTGGCATGCCAAAAACAGCGCAGGAATCCTCTGATTGGGCAATAGTAATACCCCCTTTGTCTTTAATATGTTTTAAACCTTCTGCGCCATCCGCACCCATACCGGTCAACAAAACACCGATGGCACTTTCGCCGTATACTTCGGCAATAGAATTAAATAAGATATCTACCGATGGTTTTACGCTATTCACCGGATTTCCTGAAATTAACCCAACCGATTTTCTATCACGAACGATGGTATGAAATCCGTCGGGGGCAATTAATACCTGTCCCTTTTCAATTTTCTCACCCTCTTGTGCCAGCTTAACTTTTACCTTGCATACATTTCCAAGCCACTTCATAAAACCCTCTATAAAGCCTACTGCCATATGTTGAACCACTAAAATTCCCGCGTCATAGTTTGCCGGAATATTTTTTAATATCTGCATCACGACTGGAGGTCCTCCTGTAGACGCTCCGATACCAATAATTTCGTATCTGTCTGGTTTAAGAAGGGAAACAGGTTCTCTTTGTTTTGAAAATTCCCGAGACTTACCCTTTACATGGGTTATCACTTTTACCTTCGCTATCTGCCTAACCTTCTGAATGAGCACTTCCCCAATCTTATTCCATGTATTCCCTTCTAATCCAGATGGTTTCTCCATAACGTCCACCGCACCTGCGGCAAGTGCATTAAAGGTGGTATAAATCCCTTCTTTATCTATGACAGAAGAAAGAATCAATATGGGCGTTGGATGATATGCCATAATCTGTTCTGTTGCTTTAAAACCATCCATCACGGGCATATTGATATCCATGGTAACGGTATCCGGCCTTAGCTTCCGCACCAACTCAATCGCCCTCTCACCATTTTCTGCCATGCCTACTACCTGTATTAATGGGTCGGTCTCAAGGATTTTCTTCAATATTTCCCTAACGAGTCCTGAATCATCTACAACCAGTACTTTAATTTTTTCGAACATAATTTCCTTTTTAATAATCGTTCACCGCAAAGACGCAGAGAGCACAAAGAGAAAGAAGATGGAAATTTGGGAAGTTGAGAGGTCGGGCATTCCTCAGCTTCCCAACTTCTCATCTTCTCAACCTCTGTTTTCCTTCTTTGCGCCCCTTGTGGCTTTGAGGTGAAGTTATTCACCTATTAGCCTTTTTATCGTATTTAATAAGTTGCTCTGGTCAAATTCTTTTTTCAAAATATAAGCATCTGCGCCTACCTCTATACCCTTTCTCTTATCTTCAACCTTCTCTCTTACGGTTACCACAATGACAGGCAGGTCCTTCAGTCTTTTATCTGCCCTTACCTTTGACGTCAACTCAAATCCATCCATCCTGGGCATATCGATATCAGTTACCAGCAAGTCATATTTTTTCCCATGTAATTTATCCATTGCATCGATACCGTCAATCGCAGTATCGACCTCATAGCCTGCATTCGCAAGGATATTCTTCTCCAATTCTGCCGTTATCATTGAATCTTCGGCAATCAGGACTATATTCTTTTTTGCCTGGGGGTTTACTACCTTTGAAACTTCAGTCATTGGTAATACACCCACCGAATCTTTCGCTTTGATGAGTTCCTGTATATTTAATATCAGGATGACCTGACCTGTCCCAAGCGTTGTAATACCCGAAAAATACCTCGGCCTTTTTAAATATCCTTTAAATTCCCTGAAAACAATCTCTTTCTCATATAAAAATTCACCGGCAATAAAACCAATCTTTTTCCCCTCCGATCGGGAAATAATAATAGGAATACTTCCGCCTTTTTTCCCCTCTTCCTTTTCCAGCATAAAAATATCCGCCATGTGAACCAAAGGAATGGTTTGGCCTTCTATAAAAACAGAGGCTTTCCCCTCCAGGATTTTTATATCATTCCAAAAAATGTGAGCAACACGGTCAATGCTCAGGGAAGGAACGGCGAGAGTCATATTCCCAATTCGCAGAATCAAAACATTAATAAGGGCAATTGTTGCCGGCACTTTTAAAATAAACCCGGCACCCTGCCCTTCGGTTGATTCAATAATGAGGGAACCGTTTAACCTGTCTACCACTGTTTTTACGACGTCCATGCCTACACCGCGTCCAGATGTATCTGTAATAATCTTACTTGTTGAGAATCCGGGTTTCATGATAATTTCATAAATTTCTTCATCCGATACTTTTTTAGCTTCTTCGGCACTCAGAAGCCTTTTCCGTATAGCCGTTTCTTTTACCCGCTCCTTATCAATACCCCTTCCATCATCTTTGACAGTAATCAAAACGTCCCCGCCTTCCTGTTTCGCACTCAATACTATGGTTCCTTCCTTTTTCTTACCCAGAGACGTTCGGAGAGACGGTTCCTCCATGCCATGATCTACTGCATTTCTTAGCAAATGCACCAAAGGGTCTTTTAACATTTCTATGATATTATTATCCAGCTCTACCTCAGCGCCTGAAATAAGAAGGTTGACTTCTTTACCGAATTGCCTTGAAAGGTCTCTTACCAGACGGCCTGCCAGGTCAAATACTGTAGAAATGGGCTGCATGCGCATGGCCATTACCTGCTGGCGAATCCCTTCAGTAATGGCATCGAGTTTAACAATGTCTGTCTCATAGGCCTCTGAATGTCTTGATATTTCTTTCAGGAGGTGTTCCTCTTCTCTGTTATATCGTGTGATAATCTGATGCAATGTTTTATTATTCGATTCATGAAAACCTAAATCAGCCTCGGTCTCCGCCTTTATTGCCTTTAACTGCTTCGCACATTGGTTTAGTTTCATCATGTCCTCGTATCTTTGATGAAAAGTCATCTGTGCCATGATTAATTCCACCAAATGATTGTATAAGGCCTCGATCTTATCCAGCCCAATTCGTATAGTCTTTTTACCTTCTTGCGGGATATTTACTTCACTTACGGCCACTTTACCTTCTGGCTCGACTGAGAAGGTTGGGGGTGGTTTGCTCTCCACAATTTTTGATTCTGCTACTTCAGAAACAACTTTATCTACCTTACGTTGGGGCAACTCTTCCCTGCCTTTTAACCCAGCAGCGCTCAAAACGGATTCTAACTGACCACACATTTCCTCCACATCCACCGCTGTTGCATCCTTGAGTTTCAACTCCACCATGTTTGCGAGCATGTCTAATGCCTTAAACACAACGTCAAATAGCCCTTTGGTGGGTTGAAGACCGCCTTCCTTAATCTTTACAAATATATCCTCTACCTTATGAGACAAGGTCACAACATCACCAAATCCCATCATCCTTGCTGTTCCTTTCAGGGTATGGACTTCCCTCATGATCTCCTTCAGGATATCGAGATTCGATATGTCTTTTTCGAAGGCCAGGATAGCCTGATTTATTTTTTGTATCCTGTCCCTGTTCTCGTCCACAAACTTCGGGATAAAGGTCGTTATATCGAAACCATTACTCATATTATAGTAGTATTAACACGAAATACCCCCTCACCCAGAGCCTCTCCCACAAGGGGCGAGGAAACCTTCCCTCCCTTAATGGGAGGGATTAAGCGAGGGTGATATATTTTATACGCTTTTGCGAGCCTTTGGCTCATGGAATTTACCCTGTAAATTTATTTTTAGAAATCCGCTTTAAAACAGGCGATGCTCAAAAGAAAGATACAGAAATACACCGTATTCATTCTTCGAATGTCCCAAACCAATCGGAAAAGAAATTCCAGGCACCATTTGCAATCCAGATTCAAAGTTAATGGCAAATCGAGCGCCTGGGTTAATAAACAATGTGTCATTTCTTGTTTTTGTGCCATCTGCCTGAACAGATTCCGGGGAATTCCATACAGCCTCACAGATGAGGTTAAAATTTTCCGATACAAGCCAGATAAGGCTGGTTCCAAAGTTGTATCCAAAAGTATCCGCATCTGCTCCACCAGCTTCTTTATTTCCCGGGATAATTGTCGTCCCCATATTCCAGTGGTTCACTAATTTATGAGAAAGTTCCAGACTCATCGGAATATTCACCTGATACCCGAGGGTACCGCTGCCAAATCCTTCCTTGTAATCTCCTGTGGGCAAAAGCGTTGAAAAACGGGGCGCAAGGGCAATTGCCTCCTGAAAAATAAGCTGGTAACGATAATTTAAAGCAACATCTCCTATGTTAGTTTCATTCACAGGATCATTCAGATAGCTAACGGGAATTGTGTAGGAAAACTGATGCCTCTGCCCCGGAACCGGCCATTCCTGGGTAAAAGAATATTCCCAGTTCTTACTTTTTTCCAAATATCGAAATGTTTGAATATGCTGGATAACTCCCGGTTCCTGATTGTATGCCTCCTCAAGCAAAAAAGAATTGTCCATAATTTTGTACCCATGAAGTTCCTCCACTTCTTCAGCAAACCCTTCATTACAAATTAAGGCAATCAATATCAGCACAGAACAAAATATATACCGGTAACCAGGCATCGAACGTTTTATAATGCTCCTTTCGGAATTTTCATCAAGGATAAAAGGAATTTCAAACTGGTATCGTAACCGTCCCGGTTGCGCTTAAGCTCGTTCCCAAGCCTTGTGCTGAACTCGATTAAATATCCGTTTGGGAACAAGTCGTTATATAAAAAGCTGATGCCGAAGGCAGCCTAATTTAACAACTTACTAACATCCAGTATTAATACTAATTTATCACCTATGGCAAACACACCCTTATAAAAGTTTTTAAACATATGCCTCACAGCAAACGCCGGAATTGACATTATGTCTTTCTCTGTAACCTGAAAGATATCTACTATTTCATCAATTGGTATTACACACTCGCCATCCTTGAACGATACAACTATAAATTCTATCTGATGACATTCCTCTACCCTTTTATTCCTAACTTCTTCACCCCACTTTCCCAAAAGACGGGAATCATAAAATCCCCCTTTATCAAAGGGGGGTTGGGGGGATTTCAGGAGATTTTCACTACTAATTGTGCCTTTCAAAGCTACGTTTATCTTGTGAATAAACTTCTTCTCCAAATCAATTACCAACATCTTTCGACCATTGTATTCTACAAGACCACTTGCAAAGTCTGGAAAAGGCTCATCGCTAATCCATCCAAGATTTTTGGTAATAGACTTTACATAAGCCGTTTCTATACCAAAACAGTTTGCCCCTATTTTAAACACCAGGATATTCCCCATATTAGGTCTTGAACTTTTTCACTATTTCTTTTAAATCATCTGCCATTTTATTCAATTCGGCAACAGCGGCTGTAGATTGTTTTAATCCCGCGGCCGTCTGCCCTACA
>MHXP01000227.1:0-2528 GCA_001824485.1 Planctomycetes bacterium GWA2_39_15
CTGAAATGTTTGAAAATCTCTCAGAAATTTATTTCCGCGAACGTTACTCAAAATAGTTTCGATAAAATTTATGAGAGTGTCTTCATACGTCGTGTTGGGACTTATCCAGCTTGTATGGACCTTTGCCTCTCTCGTTGCCTTTACCATATAATCCTTAATCCTTTTCTTAAATATTTCATATTCAAACTTATCCATCGGTTCAACAGGCCATACGCCACTAAGGCTCTGATACAGCAGATACTCTTCGTTTGTACCAGGGATTTCCTGGCCTTCACTAACGACTCTCTTTTTCTTATTGAGCTGTCTCCATCGTATCAGGTATTCCCTCCACGCATCTGGTATTTCCGAAAGCACATTGAGCCTTGCCCTTACATCTTCACTGCGCTTTGAATCATGCGTCGAGGTGGTGATAAGGGCGTGGGGACAGGACTTGAACCTCTCTATATTTTGTCCATGAAAGGTCTCTATGGGAGTGCCAAACCTGTCCGGACTTCCCCCCACATCATTCAGGGAAAGAAACCGGTTATAAACATAGAAGGTTGTATCTTCTAGTCCTTTAGCCATGACAGGACCAGTAATCTGCTGGAATCTCATAACGAAATCAAGCCATTCCTTTTTATCGTCGTCCCCAAAATTTTCAGGATACTTGAGCAGCAGGACGTCCTTAAGGAAATCGAAGGTCGATCCGCTCATGGCAGGGTTCTTTTTCTTTGCCTTAGATACCGCCAGTTCTATATACCTACGGTCCCGTTCGGTTACACCCGCCGATTGTATATACGTTCTGTATACAGGGAAAAAGGCGATAACCTCTTTTATAACGACGGTAAGGCTGTTTAAGGTAAAATCCCTTGTATGCCTGTTTTTTTCAGATAACCGGTTCAGAAAGTGCCCCAGGGTATTAACCTCACTGGACATTACCGTTTCCATAATGAGTATTTTTTTCTCATAAATAATGTCTTGAAAGTTGATCTTTGATTTGATGAATCGGTTGTATATGTCGTCAAATGCCTTTACATTAACGGACTCGATAAAAATACCATTTAAGGAGTTTAAATAGTCATATCCGGTAGTGCCGTAAATCGGCCAGTCTTCAGGTATCTTTTCCCCTTTGATGAGTATCTTCTCGCCAACTATATAAAAGGGTTTCATTTGTGGGTCAGACAATAAGCGGTCGTCATACTGCTTTAATATTTCAGCCACGTTGTCAGGATGATCGGCTAAATTTTTTAAAGCGCCAAGACCTTTATGGAGGAAGCAATTCCTTTGCAGGTTCTGAAAATATTCGGAGGGGTTGTACAATCCATCGGGATGATCGACTCTCAGTCCTGTGACCTTACCCTCTCTTATAAGTCTAAAAATCAGCTTATGTGTCTCTGTAAAGACCCCTGGATATTCCATCCTTATTGCGGCAAGGTCGTTAATATCAAAAAATCTCCGGTAATTTATTTCATCGGTTGCCACACACCAGTGGGAAAGTCTGTATATCTGTTTATTAAGAAGTTTGTCGAGATGATCAAAACTTTCGGTCTTACCTTTTGTCCCATTGAATATCCTTATGTTTTCATCTATGAATGCCTTAATCTCAGGACTTTCGTTGTAAAGATTCCACAAACGCTTCTTTATAATCTCTTTTTCCCGGTATCTTTCGGCAATCTTTTCCGGATTTTTTTCCGTATAGGGAGGTAAATTATTCAGCGCGGTAATAATGCTTAAGAGTTCAAGAAAACGCGGGTTTTCAGCAGAAAGCTGATTTTTCAGCTCGTCAATACGATGGTGCAATATGTCTATATATGTTTTGGGCATTATGGGAAGTTTATGTTGATAATAATGAATAAAAAAAGCTCCATTCTCAAAGGCAAGCTGCAACTCCTGTCTTTCAAGGATGATTCCGTATTGGGCGCTTAAAATAGGAATGAGTATTTTGTTCTTTAGTTCAGTTTTTACCGGATCCCAATCAATGTCAAAAAAATTTGCATAGGGAGAACTTGGACCGTTTTCCAGAACATCCATCCACCAGGTATTTTCTTTGCTGGTGATGCACATATGGTTTGGGACGATGTCAAGGATCTGTCCCATTTGATATTTCCCCAGTTCCTGTACCATTTCATGGCACCCTTCCTGAGTGCCAATTTCTGGATTCAGGGTATTGTGGTCAACAATATCGTAGCCATGAAGGCTGCCTTCTTTTGCCTTAAAATAAGGGGAGGTATATATATCACTAACACCGAGGCCGTTGAGGTAAGAAATAATCCTTTGGGCATCTGAGAATCTGAATTTACGATTCAATTGCAGCCTGTACGTTGAAACCGGTATACGGGGGTCAGGAAATGTTTCCGTAGGCATTTTATTACTCACTTTATTAATTGATGGAGTTCCGCGAAATTTTTAGAAATACACTTTTCATTTTTTTTAATAATACCCTGTAGCCTTAAATTTTTCCGTTTAAGTCCCCCTTAAAAAAGGGGGATTTAAGGGGGTTGTGTTTTTCCTGGGCTATTCCCCACTCCCCGCATTCACGAGGACGAGTT
>MHXP01000227.1:2548-4817 GCA_001824485.1 Planctomycetes bacterium GWA2_39_15
TTTCCCTCGGCGGTTGATAGAAGTGTCCGTGGATGCATATATATCGGTCCATTTTAGTATTACACCATAGAAATTTTTTTTGCGCAAGTTTTTTGGAATATGTTCAATAAAATATGAAAATCCTAAATTACTTTCATTATGTGATTGCTGCTCCGTTGCGCCAGGCTATTTGATCTCCAGCAGGTGTTTTATACCTCTCAGCGGGATAATTATCCAGTCAGGACGATTATTCAACTCGTATCCGAGTTCATAGATTGCCCTCTCCAGAAGGAATGCCTTTAACATGGTATCAACATCTGCTTTGTCCGGGGGAATAAAGGGGGCATGTGCTACTGTTTCCAAATACGCTCTTAAAAAGGCACCCGCAACATATCGGTACCATAAATCCATCCATGGTTCCAGAACAGGAATATCCTCTGGTCTCATGGGAGCGTATCGTAGAAGGGCGTTATGGGCGGCATAGTGAAAAGACCGTATCATACATGCAACATCTCTTAGCGGGGATCTTTTTAATCTTCTTTCGCTCAAAGTTCTTGCAGGGTCGCCTTCAAAGTCTATGATAAAAAAATTGTTCCCGGTATAGAGGACATGGCCAAGGTGATAATCTCCATGGATCCTTATCTTCATTGCTGATAGCTTCCTTTTGAAGAGGTCTCCGTAACGTGCAATGATCGCTTTTTCGAGCGGCAATATCAGATGCATTAATTCCCTTTGATTGTCGGGTATATTTTTAACATTTTTCCTGAGAAGCGCAAAAACCCTTTTCGTATAAGATTGCATTGACTGATACAGTGATCTTTGATACGACAGTGAAAAAGGCTCAGGCGCAAAGTTTGAGTCTTCTGTTTCAGATGAAAGCGCCAGGTGGAGTTCTGCTGTTCTTTTCCCCAGAAGGGTTACCATTTCAAGGCAGGCGACTCCTATTATTTCCTGAAAAATGGGTATTTCCTGAAAAATGAACTCCAGACGAGAGGAGGCAACTTCCGGCGCTTCCCGAATTTCACATTTTTTTGCAAGTATACAGTCAAAATATCTCCCTAAAGAGTCAAGACTGTATGTCCATGCGTCTCCTTCACTCGAAACAAAGTCTTGAAGGATACCAATAACTACTGATTCATGCCCATGCCTTCTATACTCTATCGCCCCTAAAAACGGTGGGGTATGTTTAAAAGAAATCTTCTCAGTAAGAAATCTGCAAATTTCCAATTCGGGGTTCATCCCTTCATCAAGGCGCCGATACAATTTAAAAATGAGTTCTTTGCCGTAAACAATAGATGAATTATTTTGATCTGCTTTAATGACATGGGATTTTGCATAAAAGAGGTCTTTTTGTTTATATTTTCTAAAATTCACTCCTGCATAGGTAATAAGCTCTCCATGAAGCCCACGGATGGTGTGTTTTCTGGTAAACATCGAGAGGAGGTGTTTACGGAATTCTTCGTCATAGATACTGTCGTATATAATTCCTTCAGTATTATCACATTTTAAGTGTGCAACCACTGCCTGCGGATTTTCTATAACAATGCTTTCAGCCTTATCTCCGGATGAAAAAGAGAGTGGAAGAAGGTATATATCGGGTAATCCTATAGTATAAGATATTGTCAGCAAGAGAAGCTGTATATCACATAAATCTTCCTTAATATTAATGTTTTCTATAATTTTAACCTCCCGCATCTCCTGACATTTCCCTCCAAAGTATTTACACGTCCTTATATAAGAAGGCAAAATTTCCCTTTCTAAGAGTTCTTTTGTTTTTCCCGTAAAAATTGTTTTCCAGCTTCCGCTTATTTCAGGGATATTTCGTATCTTTCTAAACCTTACAGTTTCTTCTTCTTTTTTTAGCACAAACCAGAAATAATCATAACGGCCCAGGGTAAGGAGATACGGGGCGTCTTTTATCCTGGGGAATTTATTTCCGCTAAAAATATCTTCCGGAAGGTATCCTGAAAATTTTGAAAGGTCAAGTTCGACCGCTTGGGAAAAGCGTGAGAGATTGATTACGATAAGAATAGTTTCATCTTTATACTGACGGATAAAGGCAAGCACTTTTGGATTGTCGGGGAATAAGAATTCAATATTCCCCCTCCCAAACGACTTAAAACGTTTCCTCATTGCAATAACCCTTCGCATCCACCAGAGAAGAGATGCCTGATTTTTCTCCTGATTTTCAACATTAACGACTTCGTAGTGATATTCAGGGTCAATAATAACGGGAAGATACAGCCTTTGTGGATTTGCACGAGAAAACCCGGCATTTCTATCGATATTC
>MHXP01000227.1:4905-6812 GCA_001824485.1 Planctomycetes bacterium GWA2_39_15
GTCTCTTGCATAAACCTTGTACATATAATCTTTCTCTTCGTCACTTACCATTTCCAGGGTAAGTTCATCATGGTTTCTTAAGAAAAATGCCCACTGGCATGTATCGGGTATAGAAGGAGTTTGTTCAAGAATATCAATTATGGGAAATCTGTCTTCCATCCAAATTGCCATGAACAATCTGGGCATCAGGGGGAAGTGAAATGCCATGTGACACTCGTCTCTGTTTCCAAAGTATGCAATAGCATCCTCAGGCCACTGGTTTGCCTCGGCAAGGAGCATTTTATCCTTAAACTTACTGTCAATATATGACCTGATTACCTTTAAGTATTCATGCGTTTCCGGTAAACTTTCACAATTGGTACCCTCCTTTTCAAAAAGATAAGGAACGGCATCTAAACGAAATCCATCAACCCCCATATCCAACCAATAATTAATAACCCTCATGATTTTCTTACGCACAAGGGGATTGTTGTAATTTAAATCCGGCTGGTGCGAGAAAAAGCGATGCCAGTAATAAGCTTTTGCCACAGGGTCCCACGTCCAATTTGATAATTCAAAGTCCTTAAATATAACCCTTGCCTCTTTATACATTTCAGAAGTATCACTCCAGACGTAAAAATCCCTCAACGTTGAACCCGTTTTCGCCTTCCTTGCCAGTTGAAACCATGGATGCTGGTCAGATGTGTGATTCAAAACGAGTTCTGTAATAACACGCATACCCCTTCTATGGGCTTCCTTGATAAATTCCTTGAAATCGCGTAATAAACCGTAATCTGGATGAACGCCGAAATAATTCGCAATATCGTATCCATCATCCTTGAGAGGAGAGGGATAGAAGGGAAGAAGCCATATTGCAGTTATTCCAAGGCTCTCCAGATAATCTAACTTTTCTATAAGTCCTTTAAAATCTCCGACTCCATCGGCATTACTGTCGTAAAAGGCCCTTACGTGTAGCTCGTAAATAATGACGTCCTTATACCATAGAGGATCATCGGCAAGACAAACTTCTCTATCAGGCATTAATAAGTCTCCTTATCTATAACATTCCTAATGCGGTGTAGCTCCATGCGGGTTCAATTTTGCAAATTGAACCCATATGTTTTGCATGGTCGACGGCTTATATCGTTCTCGAAATCAAATGACAATGGAAACATTAAAGTTTCGGGTTCAGGTTGCAAACCAGAACCCGCCGTGGGAAATTCGAAACTCGTAACAGTTTAGTTTTTGAAAAATATCAATGTGTTTTTTCTGTAGGGGCAATTCATGAATTGCCCCTACATTGTACAGTAATCGCATTATTGGCGGACTTTTTCAAAGAGCTAAATTGTTATGGTTTTTTCATATTGTACATGACCAAACTATGCCCCCTGATGATTATTTCATCGCCAGATGTCAGTTCATATTTAAGAAGAGAACCCAGACCATTCCATTTCTTTTCGGAAGAATCCAGCACTTTATTCCACGCACCTTCAGAAATAGAAGGAGTAATTTTAACATCAGTAGTGTTGAAATTGAAAATAAGAAATACATGGTCGGAGTCCTTCCACCGTTTCACGAACAATATCTTTTCCTCTTCAAGACCATCCACGCAAAGGCTCTTTTTATCAAGATGTGAAAGGGCAGGGATTGTTTTTCTTAACGTTATCAGTTTCTTATAAAAGTCTAATAAAACCTTGTGATAGCCCTCAAATCTTTTCTCCCAGTCTATTTTTGACTTAAGAAATGTCTCTACGCTTTGCGGATCGGGCGGTTCTTCCTTCCAACTAAAATTATGGAACTCTGCTTTCCTTCCCTGTCGTACAGCTTCGATAAGGGTAGGGTCGGAATGGCTTATAAAATAAAGGAAAGGAGATTCCTCCCCATATTCTTCACCCATGAAAAGGAGAGGTATATAAGGAGACAGGAGA
>MHXP01000228.1 GCA_001824485.1 Planctomycetes bacterium GWA2_39_15
TCCCAAACTAACAGCTCCAAAATTATTCACAATACTAATGGTACTAAATCCTTCCAGGTTTGGAAAGAATACATAAAAAAACGACACATACCACGGTAAACCACCTTCGCTTCCGAAAAATAGGCATTTGAAAAAATTTATTAAATTCCCAATCACATAAATAAACATACAACAACTAAGATTAGATACCATTGGTAAATAAATAGAGCCTGCAATTGCAACCCCGCACATTATAGCAACCTGTAAAAAAGAAATTACAAGCTGAATTAGAGTTGGATACCCTACGCTTGCAAAAGAGGCTAAAAAGCCAGTTTGATATTCTAGGGAATCTTTTACACATAGCGAAATAGTCAATAAAACACCCATCATCATGAATGCAAAAGAAACAACCCCCATTATTCCCAAAAACTTACCCAACAGAATGGACCTCTTGTCTACGGGTTTTGACAATAAAGTCATGATAGTACCTTTCTCTATTTCCCCGAATATGGCATTTGTAGCACTTAGTGAAGCAAGACACAGACAACATATCGTTATAGTAGACACCCCCATTTCTTTTATCATCCCTACCTCTTCACCAAAGGCAAACATGGTAAAGGAAAAGGATAGCATTATCAATAAACATCCTCCAGATACGATTAAATAAAATATCGCCTGTCGCGTAATCTCCCTTATAGTATTGCCTGCAATGGTAAATATGCATTTATTCATAAAAATAAGCTTGCAAATTTCAAAAAATCTCATACACTAAAATCAAATGTGTTTCACGTGAAACATTTATTACCTTTTACATTATTCCAAATATTAACATCCCTAAAATAAAAATGCAACTGAAAACCTTCATCAAAAGGAGTTTATGCCATGTCTAAAAAAAGGGAGAAACTCAGTCGTGGCCTACAATCATTACTCGGCGGAGTTATAGGAATAGAAGCAGAGGCGGGACAAGACGTAATTTTGAAACTAAACCCTCAAGACATTCAACCTAACGACCTTCAACCACGTGCCGTTTTCAATGACAAAGAGATGCAGGGGCTTGTGGCCTCCATTAGAAAACACGGTATTCTACAGCCCGTTATCGTAAGACCACTCTCACATGGCTACATGCTCATTGCCGGTGAACGACGCTGGCGCGCGGCAAAACAAATTGGACTAAAAGAGATTCCCGCTATCGTTCGACACACTAATGAACTAGATACGCTCGAACTCGCTTTAATAGAAAATATTCAAAGAGAAGACCTTAATCCCATTGAAAAAGCGAAAGGATTTCAGGAATTGATCAAGAAATTTGGACTTACCCATGAACAAATCGCAAAGACACTAGGGAAAGATCGCAGTTCTATAACTAATTACGTCCGCTTATTAGATTTGCCACAGGAAATCCAAGATCATGTTTCACGTGGAACATTATCTATGGGACACTCAAGGGCATTACTATCCATCCAAAACGAAGAAACGCAAATAAGCCTTTGTGACCAGATTATCAAAGAAAGTCTATCGGTAAGGGAGGCAGAAGATATTGTCTCATCAGAGAAAAAACAACTCAAACCGCATAAGTTATCGCCTACAAGAGCAATTACGCCACACATCCAAGACTTAGAAGACCGATTCCGAATGTTTTTCGGGACAAAGGTCATAATCAAGGAAAGAAATGGAAAGGGTAGAATTACGATTTCTTTTCAAAGCAACGAGGAATTTAGTCGTATTGCAAATACCATGGGAATTCACCCATGACTATTGTTATACGAAAATATCAAAGACGCTTTGCTTAAACAACGCCATAGACAATTCTATTTTAAAACAAAAACCGCCTTTTGATTGTTGGATAAACTTATAAATTAAGCTCCATTCACCAAGGTTGCCTTTATAAACTCTTTGAATAATGGATGCGGATTTGTAGGCTTTGATTTGAATTCGGGGTGAAACTGCACACAAACAAACCAAGGATGCTCTCTGTGTTCCATAATCTCTACCAACTGCTCGTTTGGGGAATGACCGCTGAAAATCATGCCGTTATCTATAAACATCTCTTTGTATTTATTATTAAATTCGTACCTGTGCCGATGCCGTTCTGAAATATTTTGTTTTCCGTATGCCTTAAATGCTTTTGTGCCCGTCTGAATGATACATGGCTGCGATCCTAACCTCATTGTTCCGCCCTTGCAAGATACGTTACATTGTTCCTCCAACAGGCTTATTACCGGATGGGGAGTATTAACATCAAATTCCGTACTGTATGCACTTTTAAGACCACAAACATTCCTCGCAAATTCGATGGAGGCACACTGCATTCCAAGGCATATCCCAAAAAAAGGAATCTTGTTCTCCCTTGCATATCGTATCGCCGCAATCTTTCCTTCAACACCACGCGCTCCAAATCCACCAGGCACAAGGATACCCTTTACACCTTCAAGATGTGCCTTGGCTCCGTCTTTTTCAATATCTTCCGATTCTACTCTGCGTACTCCCACTCTTGCATTATTACCTATTCCACCATGAATGAGCGACTCATAAATTGACTCGTATGCAGATTGATGGCATATGTATTTCCCCACAAGCGCAATCTCTGTTACCTTATCTGGATTTTTCAGTATCTCCAATATTGACAACCACTTAGAGATGCTGTCGCCATTGGTTTTTAATCTCATTTTCTGGATAATAAACTTATCCAATCCCTGTTCAACAAGGATCAATGGTATCTCATACAGATAAGGCTTTACATCCCGTTCTTCAATAATTGCATTTTTGTCTACATTACAAAAAAGGGATAATTTTTCTTTTACATCAGAGCCCAGATGTTTTTCTGTCCTGCAAATAATTATATCGGGTTGGATACCAGCCTGACGCAACATGCCCACGCTGTGCTGTGTGGGTTTTGTCTTTATCTCCTCCGCAGCGCTTAAGTACGGAACAAGTGTTAAGTGGATGTATAACACATTTTCTCTGCCCATCTTTTGGCCAAATTGTCTGATTGCTTCTAGAAATGGCTGATTTTCTATATCACCCACTATGCCTCCGATTTCTGAAATAACCACATCTGTATCAGGGCTATCAAGCTTCTGGATACACTCAATAATTTCGTTGGTAATATGGGGAATTACCTGCACCGTCTTTCCTAAATACTCCCCCTTGCGTTCTTTCATAATAACGGAATAGTAAATTGAGCCTGTTGTAAAATTGCTATACCTGTTTGTCTCTGTATTTGTAAATCGTTCGTAATGTCCCAGGTCAAGGTCTGTCTCTGCACCATCCTCAGTTACATAGACCTCTCCGTGCTCGTATGGACTCATAGTTCCCGGGTCAACGTTCACATACGGATCAAATTTCTGAAGCTTCACCCTTAATCCTCTGCTTTCTAACAGCATCCCGATAGAGGCGGAATTAAGCCCCTTGCCGAGAGAGGAAACCACACCACCTGTGACAAATATATGTTTAGTCATTTTTATATCTTTCCATAAATGCCATCAAATCTTCTTTTGTGTCAATACCCCGTGACGCATAACTCGTAATTGCTACCTTTATTTTATAACCGTTGGAGAGCGCCCTGAGTTGTTCTAGTTTCTCAAGATTTTCTATAGATGAAGCGGGCAATTTTGAGTACTTTAGCAAAAAATCTCTCCGATATGCATAAATCCCCAGATGCCTCAGAAACACAGCGCCTTGTTCATTGATTGGATTTTTACTGTCTCTCGCATAAGGAATCTGTGAGCGGGAGAAGTAAAGTGCGTATCCACGATTATCCAGCACAACCTTTACCACGTTTGGATTTGTCAATTCCGTTGCATCTTTTATCTTGTTTGCAAGGGTTGCCATTACTGCTTCTTTATCTTCCATTAAAGCATCAACAACCTGATCAACCATAACCGCATTCATTTCTGGCTCATCTCCCTGCACATTCACAACAATATCTGCATCTAATCGCCCTGCAACCTCCGCGATTCGGTCTGTACCGGAGGTGTGCATCGAAGAAGTCATCTCCACCTCGCCGCCAAAACCTTTAACAATATTGAAGATCCGTCGGTGATCCGTTGCAACAATTACTTTATTAATTCTTTTTGCCAGTCTCACATTTTGATAGACGTGTTCGATGATATATCTTCCCGTAACAGCCTTAACTTCAGACAGGACTAATTTCATAGGAAGTCTGGTTGATGCATATCTAGCAGGGATTACGACAACCGCTTTCACATTATTCATCCAATCACGTAGTTACTATTCTGCTAATGAACGTATATTTATAAAAATAACAAAGCATCATAATATTGTACAACCCGCTCTTATTCAAACATTTTTTGACAAATTTATTTCTAATGAAATATCCATTGCCTTTGCCGAATGGGTAATAGCTCCAACGGAAATTCTATCCACACCTGTTCGAGCTACAAAGGGAACATTTTCCAGCGTAATATTTCCTGATGCCTCTGTGAGCGGCAAATGCGTATTACCAGCAGGCTTCCAGCCTTTAACCATTTTAACGGCCTCTTTTAATTGTTCAATATCCATATTATCAAACAAGATTATATCTATGCCCGCCTTAAGCGCATCCATTACTTCTTCAAGCGTTCTTGTTTCTACCTCAATTAAAGCGCCCTTTTTAATTTCCCGTCTTAATAGCGATACAGCCTTTTCAATAGCAGTAACGTGAGTCAAAACGCCATATAATAATTTACCTTTTACAATATCCAGGTGGTTGTCTTTTACTAACACCTGGTCATAAAGTCCCATCCTGTGATTTACACCACCACCTACTGCTACTGCATATTTTTCCAGATATCGCCAGCCAGGAATAGTCTTTCTCGTGTCCATAATATGAGTTTTTAAAGGTTTTATGCGATCAACAAACTTTTTTGTTAAGGTGGCAATTCCAGAAAGTCTTTGGAGAAAATTCAAAGCAATCCGTTCGCCTGAAAGCAGAGTTATAGCATTACCTTTCACATCAGCAATGACATCCCCTTTACTAACAAAAGCACCTTCTTTAACCTCTTGCCGCAATAAAATACCTTTATCGAGTTTAAAAAAGAAATATTCAACGACTGGCAGGCCCGCAACAAGCCCAGATTCCTTTGCAACAAAATTTCCTTCTGTCCTCAGGCCTTCCGGAATGAGATTCTCCGTCGTGATATCTCCTGTCCCTATATCTTCTTCGATAGCTAGCTGAATAAGGGCATCTATCTTCTCGGGATTGAAGTTAAAGTTCATTTCTTACTTATGCATAAAATTTTACTTAATTGTTCAGGTTTTATTTACACTTTTCAAATTATAACAATTATCTTATTCTAAGAAAAGCGAAGAGTCCAACTTATTAATTGCTTCTTTTTATAACAATTGCATAATTAAAAAGATTGGGCTTGCAAAAGAGAATGAATATTGGATAAATTACAGGTGGTTTATTACGCGGAAAACATGGGTTGTTTTGCTTCCAAGTACTAACTAGAAAGGGAGAGATGCTATGGATTTTTCCTTTACTGAAGAACAGGAACTTTTCAGAAAGGCAGTGAGAGAGTTCTGCGAGAAAAAGATTGCGCCTTTTGCTAATGAAATAGATGAGAAAGGGGAGATTCCCCAAAAAGTTCTGGAAGATATGGCATCCTTTGGCCTTCTCGGTATAACTATTCCCAGGGAATATGGCGGATCAGGAGCAGACTTCATTACCGCTGCAATAGCGACAGAAGAAATAGCGCGTGCCGATATAAGCATGGCTACTGCCGTTTATTATCTGGTAGAAGCTGGCTGGGGTTTCTTGATAAATAGATACGGGAGCAAAAAAGCAAAAGAAGAGATCTTGCCTGATGTTACAAGGGGGAAGACTTTCCTGGGAATCGCTTCGACTGAAGCGGCTGGAGGTTCGGATGTAGCCGCTATATCTACTATGATGACAAAAGAGGGAGAAAAGTTGGTGGTAAACGGTTCAAAAACCTTTATAAGCGGTGTCAGAGAAGCCACGAAATATGGAGGAGGTTATGTAACAGTTGTAAAGACAAGCCCGGAGCTTGCACGCAAAGGCCTATCACTTTGTTATCTTCCGGTAAAAGATATTCCGGGAATAACTACCAACGTCTTTAAACAGATGGGTAGAGACGGAATATCTACCGGCGCCATAATCATAAAAAATGTGGAGATACCATCACATTACCTTATAGGTGATTGGAATAGAGGCTTTTATTATGCTATGGAGGGCTTTAACTGCGCGAGACCGCTGGTGGCTGCAGCATGTATTGGCGCCGCCGAGAAGGCATTAGAGTCTGGAATTGAGTATATAAAAGAAAGACTGGTTTTCGGCTCTCCGCTGGCAAAATTTGAGGGAATGCAGTTTCAAGTGGCAGAGAATTACACGAAACTCGAATCCGCTCGATTGCTTGTCTATAAGGCTGCATGGATGCTTGACCAGATGTACGCCAACAACAGGTTCAGTCATAAAGAAATAAATAAAGCCGTAGCTTCGGCAAAACTTATCGCACCAACAGTAGCCTTTGATATTATAAAGGATGTATTGATATGGCATGGGGCTTATGGCTATACCAAAGAAGCCGGATTGGAAAAGGGTTTAAGGGGTGTGGCTTCTTATATAATGGGGGCGGAGGGTGCACAAAATATTATGAAGCTAATAATCGGTAGAGAGCTTTTAGGGAAAGAATTCGACCCTTGCTAAATTTAAGTCAAACACTAAATACCAAATAAATCTCAATGAGCAAAATTCAAAAATTCAAAAACATACAGGTTATTGAAATTTGTAATTTATTTAAGATTTGGGATTTGAGATTTGGGATTTTTTAAGCCTGTTTAAAAGCATAAGACCTTTGAAATAATTGATAAACCAAGAATGAGGTAATAATGGTGGATATTATTGTATGCATCAAACAGATATTTGATCTGGGGCAAATAAAGGTAGATGCAACTTCTAAACGCCCAATAACAGAAGGAGTCGCAAGAAAAATTAGCGACTTCGATAAGAATGCGCTTGAAGAGACGCTCAGGATTAAAGAGAAACACGGAGGAACCGTTTTGGCTTTAATTGGGGGTACAAAAGAGGCAGCGAAAGAAGCCCTAGCCATGGGTGCCGACGAAGCCGTTATTTACAGTGCAGATACCGATTCTCTGGGGACGGCAACTATCCTGGCTGAGATTATTCAGAAGATGAAGTACGACCTTATTCTATGCGGCGAGGCATCCGTTGATGAATTTTCCTTTCAGACAGGCCCAAGGCTGGCACAGGCACTTGGAATTCCTGTGTTAACGTACGCAAGGAAAATGGAAATAAAAGATAATGAAGTTATTGTTGAAAGAAATCTCGAAACCAGATACGAAGTAGCTAAAGCAAGACTTCCCGCTTTAGTAACAGTTACCAAAGAAATCAATGAGCCACGAATTCCTACGTTATTGCAGATTCTGGGTGCTTCAAAGAAGAAATTAACCGAAATAAGCCCTGCAAAACCAGAGTCGGGGGTTGAAACCTTAAGCATTACGGCCATTGAAATGAAACGAAAAGAGGTAATCCTGAAGGATATCAAAGAACTTGCCAGAGTTGTAATATCTGAAAAATCATAATTACTTAATGTCAAGTTGAAAACCTCCCCTGCCTCCCCCCTTGTGAAGAAGGACTGCAGGGGGAGGTTATAAAATTCAACGGTTCCACTTAACATTGAGTGATTACGAAAATAGAGATAAAAAATGATTTTCGCTTTCTCTGAGAATATTGAAACTGCTCTTGAACTCCTTGCAAAAGGAAGAGAAATTGCAGACAGTTTAAAATCGGAGCTTGCAGCAATTTCAATTGAAAGACATGGCAAAGAGGAATCATATATTGCCTACGGAGCAGACACGGTATATTCCATTGATTCAGAACCACAAGCAGACCTCGTTGTGGATTGTATCTTCTCACTTACAAATCAAAACAAGCCAGAAATTCTCCTGATAGGTGGGACTAAATTAGGCAGGGAAGTTGCTCCAAGAATTGCACAGCGGTTTGGAGTAGGCTGTGCTACGGACTGTATTGACCTCTCCATAGAGCAAGAACAGCTTATCGTAAAGCGCTTTGTGCTGGGAGGCAGATTTATCGCTACCCAGAGGTTTTTACATAAACCCCGAATAGTTACCATACCGCCGAGAAGATTTGAAAAAAAGTTAGATACAAATAGAAACGGTGAAATAATTGAAAACACCTTGAAAGTAGCAAAATCAAGGGTACTGGTACTGGAAATTAAGGATAAAACATCGCAGGCGCTTAAAATAGAAGAAGCCGATATAATCGTTTCTGTAGGTAGAGGACTTAAGAAAAAAGAAGATCTCAATCTTGTCGAATCTCTTGCAAAAATCCTCGGCGGTGCTCTGGGCTGCTCAAGATCCGTTGCTGCGGATCTAAAATGGTTACCTGAAGAGCACTGGGTAGGATTATCAGGCCATAAGGTTAAACCTAAGCTCTATATAGCTGTTGGCATTTCAGGCCAGGCGCAGCACATCGCCGGTATAAGGGATGCGAAGACTATTATTGCAATAAACAATGACCCGAACGCGCCGATCTTCAAGGCATGTGATTATGGGATTGTAGGGGATTTATATGAAATAGTGCCAGAGTTGGTTGCGACATTAAAAGCATAATTGTTCAATATCTTCAGTGAGTTTAGGTTTTTAACCTAAACCCTTAATTTTATAGGTAAATAGATATAGCATTAACAAGAATCGTAAGAATAAAGATTGTGTTTAAATGAAAAAAATTTGAAAAATACTTACGATATGGAAAATTTAGGATCACATGTTTAAGAAAAGATTTACGACTCCGTTCTGTTGAAAGCACGATAAATCAACAGTGTCATTAATGTAGACTTAAAATTGCCCTGTTGCTTTATAAAAAAGTGTGTTTTCGTTCAGACACGAGGTAGTCGTTTACTCGAAAGTCTTAGATTTTAAATAATTTACGAAGATCTCCGTGTAGTTGTAATTCTTTAATTAATGGTCGGTTATGTAAAATTAACTGATATTTATTTTTAGTTTGACTTCTAATATTCTTCTTGCTATTATCCTAAACTTATTAAACATTTATGTAAGCTTTTTTTATTTCGCTATAAGTAACGCTACGGTGCGCTTATCGAGGGAGTCTGGTTTAATGTTCGGGAATTTCAAAGTTGCCACAAAGTTATTAAAACACTATGTTTTTTCTTTGTGCCTTGGTGTCTTAGTGGCAAAAAAAGCCGCCAAAGATATAATTTAACAAGTACTCTAGGAAGGATTGCTGAAAGCCAAATATTGTATCCCTCGTTAAAAACTTTTAATCTTCTTTGATTTCGATTCATTTAGGTCAGATGGAGTTTATACTTCCGCATACCCAAAAATATGAAACAGCCTACAGCAACACTAGAACCTTCTATACGAAATGCAGTAATTTCCTTAGTAGATAAAGATTTTATTTTGGCCCGTGTTTTTTCAGAGGTCAAAAAGGTTGTTACTGCACAGCAGTTTGATGTGTGGTTTTCCGGTCTCAAAATTTTGTCGATTACGGATGCGCGTATTACGTTTCTTGTGCCAAACACTTTTGTTCGAGAATGGCTTTATAACAATTATGCAGACCTTTTTTCTGGTGTTATCTACAAGCTTTTGAACTCTTCGCGAGAAGTAGTGCTTTCCGTGGAAAGCGAAGTCCGCGGTCTAATAACTGCATTTTCTTTACCAAAAGCCGAAAATGCTTTGTTGGGGGGTGTCTCCCCCGAGACGTTTGATTCTGCACCTCTGAACAAGTACTATGGTTTTGAAAATTTCATAGTAGGCTCCTGCAACAGGCTGGCGCATGCGGCGTCTGTTGCGGTTTCTGAGTCACCAGGGCAGGCGTATAATCCGTTATTTATACACGGCGCTTCGGGACTAGGCAAGACTCATCTTTTACATGCCATAAGCAATGCTATCCTTTCAAAGCATGATATGAAGGTGGTCTATCTCCCTTGCGATCAGTTTGTGAATCATTATATTTCTACAATTAAGTCTAATAGTTGGGAATCCTTTAGAAACTTATACAGGCATGTCGACGTTCTTTTGCTGGACGATGTTCAATTCTTCGAAAATGTTCAAGGGTGCAGGGAGGAATTTTTTCATACTTTTAATGCGCTTTATAATGTCAAAAAGCAAATTGTAATCACAAGCGATTGTCCGCCTGATTTCCTAAAATCCTTAGAAGAGCGTTTAATCTCCCGCTTTAAGTGGGGACTCTTATGTAGCATAGACAGTCCCAACGTTGAAACGCGCATTGCAATTATAGGTAAAAAAGCAAGCCTTCTTGGTTTTAATCTCTCATACGAGGCCGCCTCATACATCGCGGAGAATACACTAGGCAATATTCGTGAGTTGGAGGGTATTATCACACGGCTCAACAAGGAGACAAAACCAGGGAAATGGGATATCTCTTTAGAAACCGTTAAAAAGGTCGTTCAAGAGCTTTCGGGTAGAAAGAAATCAGTCAGCATAGAGGCCATTCTTGTGGCTGTTTCAGAAAGATTTAATGTCAGTGTATCTCAACTTCAATCAAAATGTAGAACGAGAAGTTTAATTTTACCGAGACAGATAGTAATGTACCTTTCAAGAAGACTAACAAATATGTCGCTTGTAGAAATTGGAGGATATATAGGCGGGAGGAACCACTCCACAATAATCCACGCTGATGAGAAAATAAGCAATCTTTCGAAAAAGGATAAAAATCTTCTTTTTATACTTCAGAGACTCGAAAGTGAGTTATAAAAATATGTTCAAAACATGTAGATTGTTTTGCGGTTTTTACAGTAGTTATTGTGTATCCAAAAAACCCACCAAATTTACTGTTGTTTTATCTACATACTTTTTACAATCTGACGATTGATGCATCACGTTGGTCCATAAACACTTATTTATATTGTAATGTGTTATAGTGGTTATATAGTAGTTTTAATACATTAACTTTCTTATATTATAACAATAATAATATGAACTTAACTTTTACCGGAAATGATTTGTATAAAGTTTTTAGTTTAGCCGCAAGCATTGTTCCATCTTCAGCAATGAAACAAATATTGCATGGGATAAAGATGGAGGTTCGTGATGGAGTTGTAGAACTAACCGCAACGGATTTGGAGGTTTTGGTTAAATGTCTGCCGATGGTTAAAGCATGTACAGAGAAGAATGGCGGCGTGGTCATACCCGCGGCTCGTGTGAATAGTATACTTAGAGACTGGGCAGGCAATGACGAGGTTTTATTATCAATAGAGGGGAACACGTGTGTGTTAAAGTCGAAGGGCGGGTACTGTAAGGTACTGGGTGAGGATTATAAACAGTATCCTGAAATACACCCAACGGATGTTAAGGAGCTAATTGAGGTAGATGGAGAGATTATTAGTGATATGGTAGGAAGAATTGTTCACGCAGCATCAACGATAAAGGCAAGAAGTACTCTTTGTGGGGTCTTTATAAAGATTGAAGGAGAGTATATCGTTATGGTGGCTGCAGATGGAAATAGGCTGTCGTATATAAGGCGAAAAGTTAGTCAATGTAAGGCAATAGTGAGTGGAATAGTAACAGTAAAGTGCCTGACATTCCTGCAGCGTTTTGTGTCAGAGTTTAAGGGAACTTTGAAACTTGGGATTGGTGAATCGCAGATACATTTCCTGGGGGCGAAAGGGGAGATTATTTCGCAACTGATAGATGGTCAGTATCCGAAATACGAGGATGTTATACCCAAAGAAAACGACAAAAAAGTTATAGCGAATAAAGAAGAACTGCTGTCAATGGTAAGAATGGCGTCGTTCATGACAAGCGAAGGTTGCAGGATGGTGAATTTCCTTCTTAATAAGGACAAGCTCACGCTTTCGTCGAAAACGGCGGATGTTGGTGAGGCAGAACTAGAGATGGGTGTTGAGTATAACGGGCCTGAATTCAAGATTAGTTTCAACCCGGACTACATCCTGGACGCTCTGAAGGTTTCGGATAGCGATACAGTTACAGTGGAATTTGGCAGTGGCAACAATGCGGCATTGTTCAGGACGGGCCATGATCAACTGGATGTAATCATGCCCGTTGAGATGAGTTAATAGCGGCGAAGCGCATTTTCATAGAAGACGCGCCGGAAAATTCTTCGCGCAGTTCTCTGCGGTTTCCCGCTGAAAATAGTGAAGCCCCAGAATTTCTCAGAAATCACACCGTTATTAGGAAGCGCAAGTGAAAAAAGAAGAATTGCCAGAAAGATATTTTTATAACAGGAAAAAAATTTATAGTATTGGCCAGATCTTAAAAGACGTCATTCCAAAAAGAGGGCCCGTAGAAAAAGCTTATAGGAATATAGAAAACGCATGGCGTATTATTGTGGGTGAAGAAGTTTTTAGTAAAACGGAAATACTATACATAAAAAACAGAACACTATATGTAAAAGTGGAATCGTCCACCATTGCACACCATTTGACTAATTTTGAGAGATTGGCTATAATTAGTCAAATTAACGATATAATGGGAAATAAGTATATTGATGATGTTCGTTTTAAAGTGGGAAGGTTAAAAGATGACGGAAGAGAGTAGTCTGATTATAGACCAGGATACATACGATGCCACATCAATAAAGGTGCTGGGTGGTATAGAAGCCGTTAGGAAGAGACCGGCAATGTATATTGGAGATACCACGTCCAGAGGGTTACACCACCTCGTGGAAGAGGTCGTTTGCAACAGCGTGGACGAAGCAGTTGCAGGCTTTTGTGAAAATATAACCGTAAAGATAAATGCAGACAAAAGCTTAACCGTAGTAGACGACGGCAGGGGTATTCCTGTAGATATGCACAAAGAAACGAATAAGTCTGCGCTTGAAGTGGTTATGACAATGCTCCACGCAGGAGGTAAGTTTGAGCACAAGAGCTACAAGGTCTCGGGCGGTTTGCATGGTGTTGGTGTCTCCGTAGTAAACGCCCTAAGCGAGTGGCTGGAAGTAGAGGTAAGAAGAGACGGACACCTGTATTTCCAAAGGTATGAAAAGGGCGAAGTAAAGTCACCAGTAGAAGCAAGAGGTGTCACAAAAAAAAGAGGCACAAAAGTAGTCTTTAAACCCGACACGGAAATATTTGAAGAAACAACGTTCTGCTTTGAAACCATAGCAAAGAGATTGAGAGAATATGCCTTTCTAAACAAGGGCTTAAAAATAACACTAACAGACGAAAGAACCGACAAGAGCGAAACATTCAAATACGACGGGGGTTTAAAGGCGTTCATAAAGGAGCTCAACGAAGGAAAAGAAACTATTCACCGAGATATAATCTACCTGGAGAAGGAAGTTAATGGGACCATTGTAGAAGTTGCTATGCAGTACAACGACAGTTACAGCGAGAACGTGTATTCTTTTGCAAATAACATCAATACCGTAGAAGGCGGCACACACCTGAGCGGATTCAGGGCTGCCCTTACAAGAACTCTCAATAACTACGCAAAAAGCAAGGGACTCCTTAACGAAGAAAAAGCACCCACAGGGGACGATTACAAAGAAGGCCTTACGGCAGTTATAAGTATTAAATTGCCCGATCCGCAATTTGAGGGACAGACGAAAACAAAACTGGGCAACCGAGACGTTCAGGGTCTTGTAGAAGCCGTTATAAATGAGCAGCTAGGAACGTATTGTGAAGAAACACCATCAACCGCAAAGGCTATTATCAATAAGGGAATAGATGCGGCGAGGGCAAGGGACGCTGCGCGAAAAGCCAGAGACCTGACGAGGAGAAAGGGGGCGTTGAGCAGCTCAAATCTGCCCGGAAAACTGGCAGACTGCTCCAGTCGAGATGTTGAAACGTCTGAAATATTCCTTGTGGAGGGTATTTCTGCCGGTGGTACGGCAAAGCAAGGAAGGGATCGCATGTTTCAAGCAATTCTGCCGTTAAAAGGCGTAATCATAAACGTGGAAAAGGCGCGCGTTGATAAAATGCTGGGGAATGAAGAAATAAGAACATTAATATGTGCGCTGGGTACGGGTATAGGAACAGACGAATTTAACCTGAGCAATCTGCGATACGCCAAGATTATTATTATGACAGACGCCGACATTGACGGGGCGCATATCAGGACACTTTTGTTGACGTTCTTTTTCAGGCAGATGATAGCGTTGATAGACAAAGGGCATATTTACATTGCACAACCGCCCCTTTATAAAGTAACGAAAAGCAAGCGACAAGAGTATATTTATGATGACAGAGAATTGCAGAAGACACTTATCACGCTCGGGTCTGAAGAAACGGTTATGGAATTTGTTAACGGCAAAAAAGAGAAGCTGGACAATTCAAAACTTGGAAAACTATTACAACTTTTAGTCCAGATGGAATCTTATGTAAAGATATTAAGGAAAAAAGGGATGTCTCTGGATAAATTTTTGGCATTGAAAGACAAAAAACTTGGGAGTCTCCCATTATATAAGGTTACTTATAGGAGAGAAATGTCATATATTTATTCAGAAGAATATTTAGATAAATTTATTAAAGAGAAACAAAATGCAGAGGGAAAGGAATTAGAAATACTTGAGGAAGATGATTTGGTAGCAAATCAGGAAAAAGAAGAGGGTGCGATAGAAGTTATAGAATATCACGAGAGCAAAGAAATTGAAAAAACAATGAGAATGATAGAAAGTTTTGGTTTTTCGATTGATGAATATTTTGAGGGACACAGCAGCAAGGAGCCAAGATATAGGCTGGTTTCGGGGGACATAGAAATGCAAGCGCATTCTTTGAATGAGATTTTGTCAAAAGTGCGCGAGATGGGCAGGAAAGGCTTAGAAATACAGCGTTACAAGGGTTTGGGTGAAATGAATGCAGAAGAATTAGCAGAAACCACCATGAATATTAACACAAGAACGCTTTTGAGAGTAAAGGTAGAAGACGCAGCAAAGGCAGACGCGATCTTCAGCACCTTAGCAGGAAAAGACGTTCAGAGAAGAAGAGAGTTTATTGAGAAACACGCATTAGAAGCCAAGAATTTGGATATTTAGTTTTTTACGATCAGGAACTAAAGTGGTTTTATGCAGAAAAAAGAATTGAAACAAACGGAAAACATCCTCCTGGCAAGAAAGAATGTACTATTAAAAGAGGTTGAGGAACGGTTTAAAAAATATCAGGATGCGAATAATGGGAAGTTAACAGATATTGCTGATATTGCCTCCAGCGGTCTAAATGGGGACATGGAGATTCTGGTTGCAGAGGATGATAACAGAGAACGGAGACAGATTGAAGGAGCTCTTGCAAGAATTAAGGCGGGTCTTTACGGAATATGTGAACAGTGTGGCCGGGCAATCAAAAAGGCACGATTAAAAGCGATTCCATTTGCCACTCTTTGTGTAAGCTGCAAGGAAGCAGAGGAAAAAGAACTTGGCGGAAATAATGCGCAGATAGAACATGAATGGGCAAATGCTATGGGTAACTCGGAAACTGGTGATGCGGAGGAGTTAGATAAGAGATATTTGAGAAATAAAACAATTGAGTTTGAATGTGATGACGGAAAAAATTAAAGGAAAGGCTGGATCTAATGAATCACGAAGACAAGTATCATTCCTTTTGCGAAAGATGGTGAGGAGTATTTGGGCTAATGACACTTGTTAAAACTTTTTTAAACACAGGTAGAAAACACGCCCAGAAAACCGCCGTTATTGATCAAAGTGGAGAAGTTACCTTTGGCAATCTCCTTCAGGAAGCAAAGGATTTTACGGCGCAATTGTTATCAGAAGATACAGGCAGTAACATCGGGATACTTCTTCCAAATTGTAAAGAGTTTGTAGCAGCATTTTATGGAATCCTGATGGCAGGTAAAACGCCTGTTCCTTTGAATTATCTGCTCTCGCCAACACAACTGCTCTATGTAATTCAGAATGCGGATATAAACACCGTATTTACGAATAACCTGTTTAAACCACAGATAAAAAATCAAATAAGGCATACATTTTCTATAGAAGAAAAGCGTTCCCATGTATCGCTTGAAGAATCAAAGATTCGACAGGGAGAGGCAGAGGATATGGCAGCATTGCTATATACTTCCGGCACTAACGCCAATCCCAAAGGTGTGATTTTAACACATAAAAATTTTTTGAGTAATCTGGAAGGGTGCATATATGCCTTTGATTTTACTGAAAAGGACGTGTTGCTTGGTGTCCTGCCGCTCTTTCATACATATGCATTGACTACCTCCCTCGTATTACCGATTACTATGGGCGCAACTATGGTCTATCTAACTCGATTTTCTGGACCAAAGGTATTAGAAACAATCGAGAACTATAAAATCACATCTTTGTTTGCTATTCCTTCTATGTACAGGGTGCTCCTTAGAGCTGCCCAAACAGTAAAACATGACCTGAGCACATTAAGGCTTTGCACATCTGGGGGAGAACTTTTGCCCGGCGACGTTCTTGAGGCATTTAACAGAACCTTTCCTGTCCCATTAACAGAGGGATATGGATTGACTGAGTCCACAGCGATAGTTTCTGTGAATCTGCCGAAAAAATGTAAACCCGGTAGTATTGGCCCACCCTTGAGAAATCTTGAAGTAAAGATAATAAACGATGACGGTAAAAGTCAGCCTTTAAATAAGGAAGGCGAGATATGGGTAAAGGGGCCTAATGTAATGAAGGGATATTACAAACTACCAAAGGAAACGGCTGAGACGGTCACGCCTGATGGCTGGCTAAAGACGGGTGATTACGGCAAACTGGACGAGGAAGGATTCCTGTGGATTACAGGGAGGAAAAAAGAGCTAATCATCATCAGCGGAGAAAACGTGTCTCCAAACGAGATCGAACGCGTTATCAGTGGGTATGAAAAGGTTTTTGAGGTGGCTGTTATTGGGGTGTCTGATAAAGTTCGCGGTGAAGTTCCCAAGGCTTTTATCGCCTTACACGAAAACACATCGTGCAGCGAAGAAGAAATCAAGGACTACTGTATGCAGAGATTGCCTCATTACAAAGTACCCAGATATTTTGAATTTCGCAGGGAATTACCGCATGGGCCCACGGGAAAGGTATTGAAAAGGGTACTGAAGTAATAGATTTTAAATCAGACAACGTGCAATAGCGCCTTTTCATTTATTGTCGCGCGACATTTACGTCGCTTATGCGGGATAAATCCCGCATAACATGCTCACTTTATGGTTCCCGAATGTTTAATTAACCCGAGAAACCCGTTGCCAAAAAGCGCAGTAATTTTAAATTGCCTTTAAAACTTGCATAGCTTCGCCAGCCACATAGGCCGAACCGGTAATACAAATCAAATCATTTTTGGTAGCAATCCTTTTTGCTTCAATTACGGCATCCGGAGTGTTATCAAATATCACAGGCTGTTTGTAGCACAGTTTTTCTATCCTCTGGCATAAATTCTCAGGTAAAGCAGCGCGAGGATTTTTGCTCCTGGTAACAATAATCGAGTCACCCACAGTAGCGGCTTCCTTTAAAATGTTATCTAAATCCTTATCCTGAGAAAAACCCAGGATAAGGATTAATCTATTAAATTTGAAATTTTCAAATAAGGCATGTTTGAGAGAACGCATGGAATCTACTGTGTGAACATAGTCCAATACGATCAATGGCTTTTCTCCCCAAACACCTCAATCCGCGCGGGGCAATGCACATTAGCAAATGTGCAGGATTTAATCTTTTATAATTCCCCTCTAAAAAGAGGGGACTTCGTCGTGAGACTTCGGCGTGAGCTCAGTCGAACGCTCAGTCGAACGATTAAGGGGTGTGTAA
>MHXP01000229.1 GCA_001824485.1 Planctomycetes bacterium GWA2_39_15
AATCATGAATCACCAAGGAGAGGCGAGACCTTTGTTACAAGAAAGATAACACGGGCAGTTGCTAATATAGTTGCCGGAAAGCAGAAGAGGCTATACCTTGGTAACCTAGAAGCCAGAAGAGATTGGGGTTTTGCGCCTGAATATGTGGTATGTCAATGGTTAATGCTTCAACAAGATAATCCAAGTGATTATGTGATAGGTACAGGCGAAAGTCACACGGTGAGAGAATTCGTAGAGCTTTCCTTGAAGCACGTTGGGGTTGAATTAGAATGGAAAGGAAGGGGTGTAGACGAAAAAGGTATCGTCCGTTCTTTAACTTCCGACCTCCAGCATCCAACCGCAATCAACATCGGCGATATTCTAATTGAAATAGATCCCAGATACTTCAGACCTACAGAAGTAGACTTTTTACGTGCCGATATTACAAAGGCACAAAAGAAGCTGGGCTGGACACCAAAAGTCACCTTTCAGGAACTCGTTAAAATAATGGTTGATTCAGATAGGGGACGAGTTGGCTTCAAGCCGGTTGACGAAAGCGAAAAGATGCTGAAACAAAAAGGAATTGATTGGCTTGAGACAGGCTTACGATAGGCTAAGGTTGAGGCTGAGATTAAAAGCTAGTATATCGTTTCAATAAATACTTGACAAATAAATGATAGGTTTTTATATTGACCTTAAAAAAGGAGGTCAATATGCCAGGGATAAGTAAGAAGCCTAAATTACATCTTAGCACAGAACAACTATGTCAATTAGAAAAAATAGCTCAATCTCGTACTGCTCCTCTTCGGGAAGTAAAGAGAGCGCAAGTGCTTTTTCAGAAGTATCAAGGCGAATCTATAACAGCGATTCAGAGAATAACAGGAGTCAGTAGAGAAACCATTTACAAATATATAGAAAAAGCATTGGCATTAGGCCCGGAAGAGGCACTAAAAGACAAGTATCATCGGCCTAAGGAACCCACAATTGCGGAAAATGCGAAGATGTGGGTTGTAAATATTGCCTGCACAAGACCCAAAGATCATAAGTATGCTGCTGAGCTATGGACGCAAAGCCTTTTAGCAAGACATGCAAGAGAATACGCTCCGAAAGAGGGGTACGCGTGCCTTGCAATGGCTTCGAAAGCAACGATTCATAGAATATTAAAAGAGCATCCTGTACAACCGCATAAGATACGCTATTATTTAGAGAAACGAGACCAGGAATTTAAGCGTAAAATGGAAGAGGTTCTTATTGTTTACCAAGAAGTCAACCTGCAAAACAAACAGGATAATTCAAAAGAAATACTGAACCATCAAACTATTACGGTATCCGTTGATGAAAAACCCGGTGTTCAGGCAATAAAAAATAGTGCACCAGATTTACAACCGATACCGGGTAAATATCCTCAAGTTATGCGTGACCATGAATACAAGCGGTTAGGAACAGTAAGCATATTAGCCGCTTTAGATTTACATACAGGACAGGTAATAGCCCAGGTTCATGAACGTTATCGAAGCAAAGAATTTATCGAACTTTTAAAAGAACTGGATGCCCATTATCCATCTGAATACACCATACGAATTATCTTAGACAATCACTCTGCGCATATTTCAAAAGAGACCATGCGATATTTGTCGAGCCGACCTAATAGATTTATCTATGTTCATACTCCAAAGCACGGCTCATGGCTTAATCTGGTAGAAACATTATTTGGTAAAATGGCCCGGACGTTCTTAAAGCACATAAGGGTTGACTCTTTAACAGAGTTGCGGAATAGAATATTAAAAGGGATAGAAGAAATAAATTCAAATCCCATTGTCTTCCGCTGGAAAAAATTTGATTTCACCACATAGTATTTGTCAATGTATTAACGAAACGTTATACTAGTGGAGTTGATTGCAAAGCTTACAAATTTTAAAGGGAAAATTATTTGGGATACTTCAAAACCTGATGGACAACCCAGGAGAATGCTTAATATATCGAAGGCGGAGAAGGAATTTGGATTTAAAGCAAAAATGAATACTGAGGAAGGTTTAAAAAAAACAATAAAGTGGTATCTGGATAATAAACTTTAGAACAGTAAGGCTGTCATGCACTACAAAGAACTGCTTGATGTAATAAGGAAAATTATCTTAAAACATGCAAATCCAACAAGAATATACCTCTATGGTTCGAGGGCAACCGGCGATGTCGGTGAAACAAGTGATATAGACGTAGCCTACGATGATAAGGAGTGTAAGGAAACTTACCTTATAGAAGAAGAGATTCAGAAGCTCCCGACGCTTGTAAAGATTGACGTGAAAAACATTGCTTTTACTGAAGAAAGGTTTAGAAACAGGGTTATAGCAACGGGAAAAGCCCTCTTTAGCTCTACCAAAAAACTAAGATTTGAAGACGGGCTTCACAATTTTCAAAAGGCATACGAGAGATTCGCAAACGTAGTTGACAGGAAAGAAGAGTTTTATAAGGAAGGGTATGGAGATATCTATCTCGACCTGGTGGTTAAGAGATTTGAATTTACCTACGAGATGAGCTGGAAATGCATCAAAAGGTACCTGGATTATATCGGCATAGAGTGCCACAGTCCGAGGGACTGTTTTAAAGAGGCCTTTTCACAAAAAGCAATCGCTGATGAAACGATATGGATTGACATGATAGAGCAGAGAAACCTCTCCAGCCGTATTTATGACGAAGATGAAATAAAGGAAATACTTGGTAAAATAGCGGATTACAAAAAAGCCTTTCAAGGTTTATTGCAAACGTTAGAAGAGAGATTGAAAAGGGATTAGAGGGTGATGCTGGACAAAGTAGAGGATATAAAACTTAAGATTGCCAATCTGGCTGAAAAGTACAATCTCACATTAGTGATACTCTACGGTTCTCAGGCAAGCGGGGAGGTTCGTAAAGAAAGTGATATTGATATTGCTGTTTTAGGAGCAAGACCCATTCCTCTTGAACAACTGATTGATTTAAATAATGAATTTGCTGAACTATTTAAAGTGAGTGAAATCGATGTAAAATCTCTTCATAATACCAATTTCTTATTTCGGTATCAGGTAATGAGTAAGGGGGTTTTGCTTTATGGTAAAAGTTATGCGTACAATACTTTTAAGTCCTATGCCTTTCGGGATTATCATGACAGTCAGGACCTTTTAAGGTTAAAAGAAGTATTTATTAAAAAACGGCTTCAAAATTTAGGCGTTTAATCCTCTCAATGATCGATAAAGAATTTTTAAAGGAAAATTTGAATTTAATCACCCGTGATTTGGAAAGACTGAAAATATTCTCTGATTTTACCATTAGCCAGATAGCGAAAGATTTTATAAAGTATGCAGCGCTAAAAAATATTTTAATGGAAATTATTGGCAGAGCCATTGATATCAACGAGCATCTTATTTCTGAAATGGCTCATCCGAATATGGAAGCCCCAAAGACTTATAGAGCGACATTCCTGCTCCTGGGAGATTTGAATATTTTACAGAAGGATTTTGCGGAAGAAATTGCAAGGAGTGCTGGACGTGGAAATGGACTTCATAGACAGTATTTACAAGGGCAGATATTCAGGCGAAGAGGGGCTACTGCCTCTTGGTTCCCCAGTACTGAAGGATGCAAAGAGGGCATTGCAGATTGTGAAAAAAGTTGTCAGGCATCTGAAGTAAAAAAATTAATCTTTTGAAACTTTGCGTCCTTGCGTCTTTGCTGTGAACGATTTTCTCTTCCCACTCGTTCGGGTTAAGTTCTCTATATGAAAAATAGTTTTTTAAAATTTTTACGTTTATTTAATCGCAGAGAGAGATTGCAAATACTTGCAATATTCCTGCTAATACTTGTGGGTGCATTGCTTGAAACATTTGTAGTTGGCATTTTTTATCCTTATATCTCTGTGCTTAAAAGACCAGAAATTATTTATGAACACAAGATGTTACACCGGATTTATAGCATTATAGGATTTACGTCGACAAAAGAGTTCTTGATTTTTGCCTCTGCAGGGTTGATTTTCTCGTATCTACTTAAGAATGCATATCAAGTTTTTTCGATTTTTGTACAAGCCAGATTTGTTTTTAGTAAACAAGTGTCGTTTTCCAGGGCGCTATTTAGTACATATATGCAATTGCCATATACCTTTCATTTGCAGCGGAATACGGCTGAAATATTACATAAAATCAATGTGGTAATCCCCGTTTTATTTAGTGGATTTCTTCTGCAAACAATAATGTTTATTGTGGAAATAATAACAATGATATCAATCTTATGTTTGCTTATAGTACTAAAACCTTTGCCGTCTACGCTCGCAGTAGGCATGCTGGGTGCAGCAACATTTGCTTTTTATAGAATGACTCGAAAAAAGATCAGTGAGTTTGGTAAATTAAGACAGCACCATGGCGAGCAAATGATGCAATGGGTTAATCAGGGGTTAGGGGGCATAAAGGAAACGAAGATTCTTGGGAGAGAAGATTTCTTTAGCAGTGCATATAATAGAAACTGCAATGGTTATGCTCATGCCGAACGGTTTATGCACTTGATTAATCAAATTCCGCGTCCCTTTCTTGAGACGATATGCATTATAAGTATGCTTTCGATTACACTGTTAATAATTACACAGAACAAAGATATTCAGTCTATTATACCAACATTATCGCTATTTGCGGTGGCTGCCTTCCGTATCATACCGTCCATGGGGCGCATCTTCTCATCGGCAACAGTAATACGTTACAATAGTTATTCACTGGATTTAGTTTATAAAGACCTTACTTTACTCGATAAGCATAGTAATTCCAACAAAAGAGAAGTTACTGATTCCGCTACTAATGCTGCAATCGATTCAGAAATAACTACTGATTCCTACCGGCAGCAGGGCATTAGCTTTGATACAGTAATAGAACTCAGAGATGTTTGTTATCGATATCCTAATGCTAAGAAACTGTCTTTAAATGGCGTTTCGTTAACAATTCCTAAACACAGTTCCATAGGATTTGTTGGATACACAGGGGCAGGTAAAACTACTATTGTGGATATAATTATTGGTTTACTTGAGCCTGTAAAAGGGGATGTACTGGTAGATGGAAAAAATATTAGAAATAATTTACCAAGCTGGCAGTGTCAAATAGGGTATATCCCCCAAAATATCTACCTTTCTGACGATACCATTCGGCGCAATATTGCCTTTGGATTGCCCGATGAGCAAATTAATGATGATCAGATATGGTCAGTTCTCGCATCTGCCCAACTGGAGAGTTTCGTTAATAGCCTCCCTGGCAGGCTTGATACTTTAGTTGGAGAACGGGGTGTTCGCCTTTCAGGAGGCCAACGCCAACGGATAGGCATTGCCAGGGCATTGTATCATAATCCCGAGGTGCTGGTTATGGATGAGGGCACTGCCTCTTTGGACAACGAAACGGAATGGGAAATTATGGAGGCCGTGAAACGCTTAAGCGGTAAAAAAACTTTAATTATTATTGCTCATCGTTTGAGTACCGTTAAAAACTGTGATCAACTTTATTTTATGCGAGAAGGAGAAGTTGTAAACTATGGAACATATGAAGAATTGTTCGATAAAAGTCCGGAGTTTAAATCGATGGTTATGGCAACGGAGTATAAGGGGTCGGAAAGGGTTGCAGCGCCCCCCTCTGTGTCCGTTGATTAATATGGGTACTGGAGAAGGCATGACCATCGGGGAACTGGCGGAAACGATTGCCGGGGTAGTGGACTACAAAGGTAAATTCATACGGGACACCTCCAAACCGGATGGCGCTATGCATATAATGTAATGGATGTTTCTGGAATTCAGGGCTTGGGATGGAAAGCGAAAACAAGTCTTAAAGATGGAATTAATTTGACCTACAAGATATTTAACGAGGCACAAGCATGAAAGCAATCATTCTTGCGGGCGGGCTTGGAACCCGGATAAGCGAGGAAACTGTGTTGCGGCCTAAGCCTATGATAGAAATTGGCGGGCGTCCGATTTTATGGCATATCATGAAAATCTATTCTGCTTATGGTATTCAAGACTTTGTAGTTTGCTGTGGCTATAAAGGCTATGTCATCAAAGAATACTTCGCCAACTATTTCCTGCACATGTCTGACGTGACGTTCGACATGAAGAATAACACGATGGAAGTGCATCAGCAGAAGGCTGAGCCGTGGCGCGTCACGCTGGTTGACACCGGAGACGACACCATGACAGGCGGACGGTTGAAACGTGTTGCGGGCTATGTAAAAGATGAAGAGGCATTCTGCTTTACCTATGGGGATGGAGTCGCAAGCATTGACATAGCCGCACTGGTGGATTACCACAAGCAACATGGCAAGCGCGCTACTGTCACTGCGGTGCAGCCCTCAGGGCGTTATGGTGCTATCGATATGGATGGAAATTCTGTACGCTGTTTTATTGAAAAGCCTCAGGGGGATGGCGGCTGGATTAGCGGCGGTTTTTTCGTACTATCGCCAAGCTTTCTGGATATTGTTGCCGATGATACGACGTCCTGGGAGGGTGATACGCTTAGCCATCTTGCGGCACAAGGAGAGCTAATGGCTTATAAGCACAGAGGGTTCTGGAAAGCTATGGATACGCTACGCGACAAGAACCAACTTGAAGAACTTTGGCAAAGCGGCAAGGCGCCCTGGAAGGTGTGGAAGTGAACCTAGATTTCTGGCGCGGGAAGCGTGTTTTTCTAACCGGTCATACGGGGTTCAAGGGTGGCTGGCTGTCGCTCTGGTTGCAATCGCGGGGTGCTGAAGTGCATGGCTATGCTCTCAAGCCGCCAACTGAACCTAATCTTTTTACGGTTGCAAGAATTGGGGAAGGGATGGCGAGCAGCGTGATTGCAGACATTCGCGATGCCGACAATCTTCGCAAGGCAATGCAGGCAGCGCATCCAGAAATTATTTTTCATTTAGCTGCCCAGCCCTTAGTGCGAAATTCCTATACCCAACCAACAGAAACTTACGCAGTAAACGTGATGGGCACTGTGCATTTACTTGAGGCCGTGCGCGCTACACCAGGCGTGAAAGCGGTAGTAAATGTGACCACCGACAAATGTTATGAAAGCCGCGAATGGGTATGGGGTTATCGGGAGAGCGATCCTATGGGCGGCTTTGATCCTTATTCGAGCAGCAAGGGTTGCTCTGAGCTGGTGACAGCAGCATACCGTCGGTCATTTTTTGAACAGGCCGGAATTGCATTAGCCAGTGCAAGAGCAGGCAATGTAATAGGCGGAGGAGACTGGGCATCGGACCGGTTGATTCCGGATTTTTTACGCGCGGTCGATGCGGGCGAAGTGCTCAAAATACGTTCTCCTCACGCAATACGTCCCTGGCAGCACGTATTGGAACCAATGTCAGGGTATTTTACGCTTGCCGAACGGCTTTATATGGACGGGGATGATTTTGCTGAAGCATGGAATTTCGGACCGTCTGATGAAGATGTCCGTTCGGTACGATGGATTGTTGAGCGTTTGGCTAAAATGCGCAAGGACGTGTGTTGGGAATGCGACGATGTGCCACAACCGCATGAGGCACACTACCTCAAATTGGACAGCAGCAAGGCACGCAGTAAATTGGGGTGGTATCCGCGCTGGCGATTGGGAACCTCATTGGACAAAACCATTGAGTGGTATGAAGCATGGCAAAGCGGACAGGACATGCGCTCGGTTACGTTGTTACAGATATCCGAATACCTATCGGCAGTACAGGAAGATTAACCATGTCACGTTTTGATTTCACTACTACGCCTATAAAGGGATTGGTAATTGTTCAGCGCAAAACAATAGAAGACCATCGTGGGTTTTTTTCACGATTTTTCTGCGCAGAGGAATTCCGGGAAGCCGGGCTTAGCAAGCCTATCGTCCAAATTAATCACAGTTTCACGCGAAAAACAGGCACAGTGCGCGGCCTGCATTTTCAGTATCCACCTTATGCCGAAACCAAGATTGTGAGTTGTTTAAAGGGAAAGATATTTGATGTGGCGGTTGATTTAAGACGCGGCTCGCCTTCTTTTTTACATTGGCACGGAGAAGTATTATCCGCTGAAAATCGTAAAAGTTTAATAATTCCTGAAGGCTTTGCACACGGATTTCAGACACTGACGGAGGATTGTGAATTGATTTATTTAAGCTCCGCGCCTTACCAACGAGAGGCAGAAGATGCCCTTAATGTGATGGATCCGAAACTGGGTATAGTTTGGTTACTTTCAATCTCTGACCTTTCGGAACGCGATAGAAATCACCCTTTTATAGATGCGGATTTTCAGGGGATAGCAGGTAAAGATTCATGAAAGTTGCTGTGACTGGAGCCAGCGGTTTTATCGGTCGTCATGTATTAACAGTCTTAGTCCGGCAGGAGGTAGAGATTGTTGCGGTGACTCGTGATGCTGAACGGCTAAAAGGATTGAGTAAATCTATTCAAATTGTAAAAATGGATATTGCCCATCCTGCTCCAGATTGCTTTAAGCAAATGGGTTGCCCGGATGTCTTGATACACCTCGCCTGGGATGGCTTGCCAAACTACAAATCGCTGCACCATTTTGAATCTGAGTTGCCCAGGCAGTATCAGTTCCTTAAGACGCTGATTGAGGCAGGACTTCCCTCATTATTAGTTACGGGGACATGTTTTGAATATGGCATGCAGTCTGGTGCGCTGTCAGAAGAATTGGTACCGTGTCCCAGCAATCCATATGGTTATGCTAAAAATTCTTTGCGGCAGCAGCTAGAATTTTTGAAATCTGTTAAACCCTTTAATTTAACATGGGTGCGGCTTTTCTACATGTATGGTGAAGGCCAGCCCGGCACCTCGCTCTATCCAAAACTTAAGGAAGCCGTTTTGCGAGGGGATAAAGTGTTCAATATGTCTGGTGGTGATCAGTTGCGCGATTATCTCCCGGTTACAGAGATTGCTCGCCAGATTGTTCGGTTAGCGATGAAGGTGGTCAATGCAGGCATCGTCAATGTGTGCTCTGGAAAACCAATTTCGGTGCGAAGATTGGTCGACCAGTGGCTGAAAGATAACGGATGGGGAATTAAACTTAACTTTGGTTATTACCCCTATCCGGATTATGAGCCAATGGCCTTTTGGGGCTACCGACATCGTTTGGATACTATTTTGAAGCAGCTATGAAATATCGTGAGTTATATAAAGTAAGGGGGGAAATGTAAATGAAGGCGGAAATAAAGCCACGAATCAATCTTGAGAATAGAACACGATTAGAGGAAGTAATACCACTTTCTACCCCTATGGTTTTGTTTGTTGATCCTGCAAGCACATGTAATTTCAAGTGTAAATTTTGCCCTACCGGCAACCGCCAACTGATAAAGGAGACGGGACGCTGGCAGGGTTTGATGGATTTCAGTCTTTATAAAAAAATTATTGATGACCTCAAAGAATTCGACATGCCGATTAAAGTTCTTCGTTTATACAAAGAAGGCGAACCGCTCCTAAATAACCGGTTCGCCGATATGGTTCGATACGCAAAGGAAAGTGGCGTAGTCCCTTATATCGACACTACAACCAACGGGTACCTTTTAGAGCCGGAGAGGATAAAACCAATTCTGGATGCAGGCTTGGATAAAATCAATATATCTGTAGACGGCATGTCTGACCGACAATTTTGGGAATTCACGGGGGTTAAGGTTGATTTTAAAAAGTATGTCGAAGGAATTCGAAATCTCTACGAAATGAAAGGGGACTGTGAAATTTGTGTAAAAATAGCTGGAGATTTTTTGTCCAAAGAAGAAAAAGAGCGTTTCTATGATACATTTGGAGATTATGCGGATAGGATATTTATTGAGAATGTAGCGCCCTGCTGGCCGGAATATGATGTGTAGGACAAGTTGAATGTGAAGATTACAAAAGGGATTTACGATCAGCCAATTGGCGATGTAAATACATGTCCTTATATTTTTTACTCAATTTCCGTTAACTCTGATGGTTCTGTAAGTTTGTGTTTCCTGGATTGGGCGCGAAAACTCATAATCGGTGATGTTCGAAAGCAGAGTTTGAAGGAAATTTGGGAAGGAGAGGCGCTTTTCTGATACCAAATGGATAATCTTCGCGGAAAAAGAAAGGAAAACCTGGTGTGCGGGCAATGCGGCCAGCTATCACACTGCCTTCCCGACAATATAGATCCTTATGTTGAGGCCATAGCCGAGCGATTGCTGGCCTCTCGGCAAGGATAGCGTAATGAAACATCCATGAGCCGTTGGCTCACAAAGTGGGATGAAAATTTAATAACTGTCATGCCCGAATGCTTCTATCGGGTATCCAGTGTCTTTTGCGATACTGGCGAAAACAGAAAGACTCTGGATTCCCGCTTAAAGACCGCGGGAATGACAATCTTAATCAAAGAGGTATTTTCAGGTGAAAATATTGCATTTTGCTGCGCACCTTGGAGGTGGAGTTGGCAAGGCCTTGAGTGGGCTCGTTGCACAGGCGAGCGTATCAGGCCCAGGAGTGCAGCACCTTATCGTTTGTCTGGAAGAACCTGAAAAGAGACAATTCGTCGACTTGATTCGTGCATGCGGAGGCGAGGTAATTGTACGTCCAAGCAAGGATAGCATAGAGAAATTATTAAGAGATTCAGATATCATTCAGTTGGAGTGGTGGAACCACCCTGCAACAATCAAACATCTCTGTTCACTGTCAATTCCGCCTATTCGACTCCTTACCTGGTGTCATGTCTCTGGTCTGCATACCCCGATAATACCTAGACAATTAATTTTGGCTTCCCATAGATTTCTTTTCACATCCCAATGCTCGTTTGAAAGCAAGGAGGTAATAGGTTTAATGCCTGAACTCGGAGATCGGTTAGGCGTGGTATTTAGCAGTGGAGGATTTTCCGGCTTACCTGAACCTATTAGAGGGGTAAATAAAAAAATTTCGGTGGGGTATATAGGTAGTCTGAATTTTGCAAAACTTCACCCGAATTATGTTGATTATTTGGCAGCGGTAGATATATCCGAATTTAAAGTCAAAATGATTGGGGATTTAACAAATCAAGATATTCTGAATCAGCAATGTGATAGTTTATCCAAGACAGGAATGCTGGATTTCAGAGGATACACGACAGATATTGTTTCCGAACTTGCCTCTATTAATGTGCTTGCATATCTTCTGAGTCCGGAACACTATGGGACTACTGAAAATGCGCTCATTGAGGCGATGGCTATGGGGATTATGCCCATCGTATTGGATAATCCGTCAGAGCGTCAGATTGTTGATGATCGCCATACAGGGTTAATTGTCCGCTCGCCGGATGAATTCGCAGAAGCAATTAAGTGGTTATCCGAAAACCCTGATGATAGACAAAGGCTGGGAAGTCAGGCTGCGAAATCGGTCAGAGAAAGATTTTCCGCAGAAAAAATGGAAGCCGCGCTCAATGGGCATTATCAATCAATACTGCCCATGGAAAAAAGAGAAATTGTTTTTTCGGAAATTTTTGGAGCTTCTCCGGCAGAGTGGTTCCTCTCCTGCCAGGGCGATAGAAACCTTTTCGCTGGGGATGGCAGCATCAATCCGGTTAACGGCACCCCTCTCAGTTACGGGTTGTTTGAAAAAAGCAAAGGAACGGTGTTTCATTTTACTGAGCATTTTCCGGATAATTTGAAACTGAGATTATGGGCAAAGAACCTGAAATTGCTACAGTGAAATATGAGAAAGCACCTGATCTAAAGAGTGCATGCCAACTACTATACAATATTGTTAATAGACCGATTTTTTTCGTACCGCTTTTCGTGCTTAACCTTTATTGAAGTGTTACCAAAATATTTAACAAAATTTTAGTCGAATTACTGACCAGATAAAAAAATTTTAAAATATGCTACAGTATAAGCTGATGGAGTAATAAAATGAATTTTGATAAAATAAATCAAAAACTGGAAGAAACAATGTGCTTCTCTGCTAATGAAGATAAAATAGGTAAAGTATCAGCCGAATTACTTCAATATTTAGGCCAAAAGAAGATTATTATATACCCTGCTGGCGCATTAGGGCAGCTGCTTGAGAAAACTCTTGCGAGTTATAATATTTCAATATTTTCTTTCATAGATAGAGAGTCGCCAAATTTAGTTAAAATAGGAGAAACACCCGTCTACGCACCTAATTATTTAGAGAAGCTGGATGAAAGTTATATAGTTTTAATAGCAACCAACTGGAAGTCGCAGTTTGAAACCTTGTCAAATATTTCCAAGCAGCATAACAGCAATCTTGCTGTAATTAATGGATTCTCTGTTAATAGAGTATTTCGATACAATATTTGCAGTGCGCAACTGAAAAATCAGCAGCCTTATGATCTTATACAGTGTGAAAACTGCGGGTTTGAACGCCGGGAATGCTCGTTATGTTTAACGTACTTAAAAAAAGTCGGACATGTTGCAGATCAAAATGTCTGGCGAAGTAAAACCTTTGACTGGTTTGGATATATCTTAGGACAGGCATGCACTCTAAAATGTGTACATTGTTGTGAATCCATACCATATCTCAAGGATCATAAATTTGTTCCGTGCGAAACTATTGTTGCGGATATTTCCAAAATTGCCGCATCATGTCAATTTCTTAAATTTGTTGAGCTCATTGGTGGAGAACCATTTTTACATCCTGAATTTGAAAATATTCTGAATTCCCTGCTTAAGATTAAAAACATTGGATACATCAAGATGTTTACCAACGCTACTGTTATTCCAACTGATTTATTGTGTGATATTCTGAAAAATCCGAGAATTATGCTGCAAGTATCAAATTATGAACATCAGACATCCGAAAGTTTGCTGAAAAAAATAACTGCAACAAAACTGAAATTGAAAGAAAAAGGTATCCGCTATGTTTTTTCACCGCATTTAGAGTGGAGAGATTTTTCATCGTTTGCGCTGCATAATACCGAAGAAAAAGTTTTAAAGAAAGTGTTTAAAAACTGCCCTATATTGAATTGTCACAGATTATACAATGGTGTTCTTTATAGATGCCCGCATCAGTATGCCGGGATTCAATTGGGAAAGTTAGAGAAATATAGTATTGAATGTATTGATATACATAGATATACAAATAAGGATTTAGGCAAAGCATTAGAGGAATTCGAAAATATAGATTATATAGATGCATGCAGATATTGTACATTGCCATATGATGCCCCTGTCGTACCTGCTGGTGAACAATTAAAATAATTAATTTTAGAGGATATATAAAAATGAATAAAAAAGATATTACAGGAAACGCCGCGCCATCAGGGAAAAGAATAAAACTTGCTGATGCTTTACCGCTAGAAACTCCATTAGTTGTTCAAATTTTCGATATTTATGCGTGTAATCTAGCGTGCAAATTCTGCAGCTATGGCCTGCCAAAAGAAAAACGGCCTGTTCTTTCAACGAAAAAAGTGATGGATATCCGTCTTTATAAAAAAATCATTGATGATATGACAGGATTTAAAAATAAGATAAAACTATTGCGCTTTTGCGGCGCAGGTGAATCTCTCCTAGATAAAAATATTGTTGAGATGATACAGTATGGAATGGATAAAATGGTTGCAGAACGAATTGAGCTTATTACAAACGGAATACTCCTGACCCATGAAATGTCAACAGCTATCCTGAATACAGGATTATCGCTGATAAGAATTTCAATTTACGGCGTGTCAGCAAAAACATACAAGGAAATGTGTTGTGCAGACGTAGATTTTAACAAAATTGTTGATAATATAAGGTTTTTTCATAAAGAAAATATACGCTTGGGCAAAAAAACACGTATTTATATCAAATCAATGGATTGTGTGCTGAATGGACCGGAAGAAGAAGCAAAGTTTATTGAATTATTCGGAGATTATTGTGACACTTATGCTATAGAAAAAGTACGTCCGAATGTTGCAGGAATTGACTACAGCCAATGGATAAAAGACGAAACACTAGATTCGAATGCGCTTGCAATTAAATTGCCTCCGATTTCAGTGTGCCCGCAGCCATTCCATTTAATTACAATATGCCCTGATGGAAGAGTAGTTCCGTGTTCATGTGAATCTATGACAGGTGTTGGTAATTGTTCAGAAGATTCTATAGTCGATATCTGGCAAGGAAAAGCGCTTCGACAACTTCAATTCTTAATGCTTGATGGCCATAAATCTGTTGGTGGAGTATGTGAAGACTGCAATATTGTTCAATGCAGGCCATTTCCTGAGGATATTCTTGATAATTATGCTGAAATACTTAAGAAAAAATATGAAAATAATATTTAATGTACAAATATATATAATTAAGGCATCAAAAAATTAATATGAAAGTGTCCGTTGCAGATAAAGATATTGTAAATACTTTTCAGGCAAATTTTGGTATGTTAAGCTCTAAACCACTGGTTTTGTATGGAATTGGTGAAAAAACCAGGATTTTAGTAGAGCAGTGTGACGATTACAATATTGTTGGGCTTATGGACAAAAACAGCGCAGGCTGTGTCGTATATGGGAAAAAAGTTTTATCCCCTGAAGATGTTATTGGAATAAGTCAACACATTATCATTATATCAAATTTTGCGAGCGCAGACCTGATTTATCAGAGAATTGCATATCTTGAAAAAGAGCATGGTATTAATATTTATCATCTAAATGGAACAAAACCAAAAGATTCATACATTGAACCATCAAACAACTATCAGTCAGGCACAGGTTTTACATATGAGGACCTGAAGCATTGTATAAACAAAAGTGATATAGTTTCTTTTGATATATTTGATACCATTTTAATGAGGAAGTGCTTATCTCCGATTAATATTTTTCAAATAGTTGAAAGGAAACTTGGCGAGGGACACGGATTAAATATTAAATTTACAGAAAAAAGGATTGAAGCAGAAAAAATAGCTTATACTTCATTTGGAAATGCTTGTAATATACATTCAATATATTCCATAATGACCCAAAGATTTAATATATCAGATGTTTCTGCAGACTTGTGCGAGATGCTTGAAATCCAGACTGAACTTGAATACATTGTCCCGCGCACCATTATGGTTGACGCCATGCGGCATGCAAAAAGTTTAAATAAAAAAGTTCTGTTGACTTCTGATATGTATTTTCCATGTGAAATTATAAAAAATATTCTTACTTCAAATAATATTGTGGATTGGGATGAGCTAATTATATCTTGTGATGTCAATGGGTCGAAGTACAGCGGTAATTTATGGAAATATTATAGAGAATTATATAAAGAAAAACAGATATTGCATATTGGTGATGATGATTTCGCAGATATCAAGCAAGCCGCATCCTATGGGATAAATACTTTTAAAGTACATTCAGCGCTGGATCTTCTCAATATTTCCTCCATCAGCGAGGTGTCTAACAAGGCACAAACGTTTGATGATAAACTGTTATTAGGCAATACAGTTGCATGTTTATTTAATAATCCGTTTGTATTATCCAAAACTAATAAAATTAACGTTGATGATTTTTTCACCATAGGATATTCCTTTTTAGGGCCTTTAATCCTGAAATTCATATTATTTCTTATTAATCTATCTGCTAAAAATAATATTACCAAGATGCTTTTTCTCTCTCGCGACAGTTATATTCTTGAAAAGTTGTATCAAAATTATATTCAAAAAACGGGACATGATAATCTCCCTAAGGGGATATATTTTCTTACATCAAGAAGAGCTTTATCCGTATCTTCAATTGAAAATATTAACGGGATCGCTGATGTATTTAAGCATGCTCCTTATGTCACGAGGATTAATTTCAAACAGTTTCTTTGGGCAACTTTTGGAGTGCAGGCGCATGAAAATGATATATATCAAAATCAGTTATTATATGATCTCAATGCTAAAGAATTAGAGCTGCATATAATATCAAAATATGGAGTTGAAATAATCGAAACAGCGAAAGAAGAAAGAAAATGTTATGTTGATTATTATTTAACCTTAGGTATTGAGGAAAATGAAAAAATCGGTGTTGTAAACTTTGTATCCGGCGGAGTAACTCAGCATTTCTTTGAAAAAGTATTTAAAAATCCAAATACCAACTTTATATATTTTGCTACACTCGTTAATTTTGAGGATGTTTCATGCGAAAATGAAGTGCATGCTGTGTATGGGAAAAAACTATCTTCTTATACAGACAGCACTAATGCCCTTGTCAGGTATTATTTAACAGCTGAAAGTATATTCTCATCCCCTGATGAACAGTTTGTGCGGTTTTCTAATGAGGGATTACCGGTGTATGAAAATATAGATCCACATCGTGATTTTTCCGGGATTGCACGCTGCCATGAAGGCATTGAAAGTTTTTTTAATGACACCTTAAAAAATGATACCCGCCTTATATCGCGCGATTTCAGTGATAAATTCTCAGACTATATTTTTGGCTTGGCATTTTCACCAAAAAAATGCAGTCTTTCCGCAGAGATTAAAAAAAAACTTAATATCAAAGACAGTTTTTCGCCGGATAAATCAGTGCAGACAGCGAGTGAATAGCATTTTACAAAGAATGGAGAAATGTAAATGAATTTCAAAGATACTAAACAAGTTGGATTTGAAACATACATACATACATACATACATACATACAACAAGGATATAGATTATATTGTTTGGGGATATGGCGACGCTTATAGATTATTTACAAAATCAGTAGGGGATATAATTAAAATAAGGTATATCATTGATTCTGATGTGGCCAAGCAAGGTGAAACTCCTGATAGAATAGAGATAAAGTCCCCTCATGGCTTACAAGGTGAAGATAAACATGACGCCAAGATTATCATTATACCTACCGGTGACATGGCAGACCAAATAATAAACGAATTAAAAATTATGGGATTCGATGAGTCTAACTACTGCTTTGCAAACGATATTATAATAAGTTTTAATTATTTCTATAACAAAAAAATTGTGATTCCAAATGCCTCTATCTGCGTTACGACCAAATGTACATTAAATTGTCACGGCTGCAGTGAATATATACCATATCTAAAAGAACAACGTAATATAGAAATGGAAATTATAAAAAGAGATATTGATTTGCTGTTCAATAAAGTAGACTTTTGTGGCGAAATAGCATTTTCTGCCGGAGAAAATTTTTTAAATGAAGAATTGGGTGAAATTATTGATTATATATACAGCAAATACAGCAATAAATATCTCCGGATAGCATGTAATACAAATGGTACAGTGTTAATTAAAACAAATATCCTGCAAAGCATAAAAAAAGCAAATTGCCAAATTAGAATATCTGACTATCCTGCAAGTTCAAAGATTGAACAAATAATTCAATTACTAAAAGAGAATGATATTCGTTATTTAGTCAATGATAACTTTTCTTTTGGTACAAACAGAAGGGGGACATGGTTCGATTTTGGGATTCCACTGGTTTCGCATAATAAATCAATTGAAGAAAAAAAATATCTTTTCAGAAATTGTCAGCTTTATTGCAGAATGCTGCATAACGGAACATTTTATTATTGTCCTACACAATTTGGAGCAACAGTAAGCGGATTGTATAATGCAAACAGAGAAAATGACATTTTAAACCTTGCCAAAGCGAAAGAAATAGATATTATTAAATTCTTCCTCGGCTATAATGATAATGGATATATAAATTTTTGTGACAGATGCGATGGAATGGGTTCTGCGATAAATAAAAACACAATACCTGCCGGAATACAGATGAGTAAGGATGAAATGGAAAAGCTGGGAAATCGCAGTAACTGTTTTTAAAGTAAATTATTATGGTTAATAATAACTAAATCCTTCAATCCTGTATGTAAACAAATGTAACGCATGGCTTAAGCCTTGCCCCAATAATGAACCATGAGCAAGCATGGTGGCTTACTTTAAAACACCTTGCTAAAGAGCGTTGCAGGATTTAGTTGTTATTGATTAATAGGGATGACCTATTAATCTGTACGAACAATTTAAAATTGAAGCACAGACAAAAGATATTCGGGTCAGTACCACCCGCATAGCGGGTGGTACTATTGGAGAGTTATGTGGTAAACATGCCCATACGAAAGGATTGGTAATGCTGCAACATACTAAAAATTTTCTGCTAGTAGCTCCGAGAATGGTTGAGGATGAAACCGATACTTGCTTATTCCCTCTTGGTATCGCATATGTTTCCAGTTCCTTAAAAAGCAAGGGGTTTTCTGTGTTTACACTCAATCTTAATTATGTAACCGGAAACATTAGCGAAGTTATAATCAAAAAAATAAAAGAAGATGATATTGATATTGTTATGACCGGTGGTCTTTCAGTGCAATATAGCATGATTTATGAGATACTGAGCGCCGCCAAACAAGTGAATGTTTTGACTGTGGTTGGTGGTGGGATTATTTCCGCAGAACCTTTCGTGGCGATGGAAGCTTTGCATTATGCTGACATCGGTGTGATTGGCGAAGGAGAAATTACCTGCTGTGAATTGGCTGATGCACTTCAAAGAGGAAAAGATTTACACACTATTAATGGTTTAGTTTTTAAGGGGGGGGATAATTATGTAACAACCAATCCGCGTAAAGAAATTGATAATCTTGACAGTATTCCATGGCCTGATTGTGAAGGCTTTGAAATCTCAAAAAACATAGCTGCCGGTTCCAGTATAATCGGTTTACACCATACCCGCTCGGTTGCTATGATTTCCAGCCGCTCATGCCCATTCAATTGTACTTTTTGTTTTCATACATCGGGGAAAAAATATCGCAAACGATCTTTTGATAATTTTTTTCAAGAATTGGATTATCTTGTGACAAATTATAATATTGAGTTTTTATATCTATTTGATGAACTATTTTCAAAAAATTATGAAAGATTAAAAGCTTTTTGTTTACGTATTAAAAAGTACAATCTCAAATGGTCGGCAGCATTTAGAGTTGATGACATCACACAAGAGATGCTTCATATACTCAAAGAAAGTGGCTGTGTTCAAATGGGCTTTGGAATAGAAAGTGCCGATGACCGTATATTAAAAAGCATGCGTAAACAGATAAATGTGGACCAAATAGAAAAGGCACTGAAATTAGTATACGACTCTGGCATGATCGCACAAGGAAATCTCATCTTCGGAGATCTTGAAGAAACAGTTGAAACTGCGAGAAATTCATTGAATTGGTGGTATGCTCACAGAGAATACTCGCTCAAATTAACTCCAATCATCGCGTATCCTGGAACATTTGTTTACCAGCAAGCATGCTCAAGAGGACTCATAAAAGATAAAATTCAGTTTTTGCGTGATGGCTGTCCTCAAATAAATTTCTCGAAAATGACAGACTCTGAATTTGGGGAAATATTACAGGAAATATTTAATGCGCAAGCAGAAGAGTTGCGCCCGACAAATTTCCATATTGATAATATAAATTCTTCAACAGGCAGAGTTGGCATAATTGGTGAGTGTGTAAGGTGTGGCGAGAAGAATGATTGGGAAAATGTAAAGCTGTTCACAACAAATCGTATTAACTGTAAAAAATGCCAGCAACGGCTACATATACCTTTTGATGCAAACATTTTAAGCAATATAGAAAAAAATGTGAAAAAAATACTATGCCAATACCAAAAAATAGTGTTTTGGGGTATGGCAGCATATGCAGTTGAGGTTATAAAGAAGTTTGATATTTTACTTGACGACAATATTTACCTAGTTGATATTAGTAAAAGTATGCAAATGGCAAATATTATGGGTAAAAAAATTTTGCAACCAAACATTATTAATGAACAAGGTATAACAGCAGTTATTGTGCTTCCATCAGATTATTACACCAATATTAAGGCATCTGTTGCTGCTGAATATAGTGGTGTGGAAAAAGTGTTCAATATGGCAAATCTGATAGGCAGTATTATTTGAGCAAGAACTCCAAATAGATAGAATCTGCCTTTCGTATAAATTTGCCAAGGAGTTTGCCCAACATAGCTACTGCATTGTTTATGATACCGGTATAGAAGATTATCCTGAATATTTTTGTTCAAACAGACCATGGGGTAAAGGGAACAATCCTAAAACAGCGATCAGGGAATATTTACAGAACCATCCAGAATTTGTGATTGATAAAACGATAGAAAAAAAGCTGCTGTTCACCAGTGCGTCTGACGGGTGGCTGAAGAGAATAATGTGATAGCGCAACTTTCTGACCTTCAAAACATAATCAAAAATCGACACCAATTCCGTACTCGATCGTACGATGAGGCTTTGGCTGCTTTCAAAGAAACTAAGGTTTTAATATACGGCGCAGGTGCATTTGGAAAAGAAATGCTGGCTGATTTGAAATCGCATGCTGTTCCCATTCAAGCTTTTCTGGATAAAAATGCTTATAAAATAAATTCCATAGCAGACGTTCCTGTGTACCCTCCTGATGAAGCATCTTTTACTTTAGAATATAGAGAGAATTGTCTGGTCATCATTTCTATCGTATTAAACAGAGAAAAGCGGGAACAAATTAAAAAATACCTGCTGGCATTAGGTTATCAAAAAATCATAGATGCGCAGACCATACGAGCCAAACGAGTTCCATATAATGAAACAGATATGGAGCCGAATAATGAGATAATTGAAAAAGATGCAAAAGATTTATTATCAGCATTAGATCTTTTTGCAGATAATCACAGCCGTGAAATTTACGAGAGTTGTATCAATTGCCATCTGAGGAGGGAATATGAAAATGCGCTTGAAAGTCCAAATACAATACAGTACTTGGTGTCAAACACACCTCAAAACAAAGGTACTTCCCGATTTATTGATTGCGGAGCCTATACGGGGGACACCCTCAAGTCCCTTATAAGCAGAAATACCATTCAAGTCTATTGCGGTTTTGAGCCCGGTTTGTAAAGTTTTAAAATGTTAACGCAAACTGCCGACATGCTCCCTGAAACTACTTTGTGTGTACTTTTCCCATGCGGAGTAGGGAGATATCCGCATTCTGCTTTTTTCAATGATATTGCAGGGAGCGGATCTATAAGCAGGAATGGAACAAGCCTTATACATATTGTAACCCTTGACGATACGCTTAAAAATTTTAATCCGACAATGATCAAAATGGATATTGAGGGTGAAGAATATAATGCCCTGCAGGGTGCAAAAAAAACCATCACACAGTCAAAGCCCGATTTGGCGATTTGCGTATACCATCGTATCAGCGACTATTGGATGATTCCCCTTCTTATTCATTCCTGGAATCTGGGTTATAAATTTTATTTGCGTGCTCATAGCTCTGCTACGATGGAAACAGTTTTATACGCAGTTGCACCATAATGAAAGAGAAAACCTTTGGCTAATATCAAACGCATAGAGTTATATAAAGAACTTCCTCTAGAAACACCTTACTCTCTTCATATATTCTCTTCATATAGATGTAATTTTCGATGCAACTATTGCCTTCACAGTTTACCAACAGAAACGCTTAAACAAAAAGCCTTTAAAAAAGAGCTTATGAGTTTTGATATTTTTAAAAAAACGATTGATGATCTTTTGGATTTTCCAAAATCTTTAAAAGCCCTGATTTTCGCAGGACATGGTGAACCATTACTTCATCCGGAGATTGCAGAAATGGTAGCTTACGCCAAGAAGAAAAACATCGCAGAGCGGGTTGAAATAGTTACTAATGCCAGTTTTTTATCAAATACCCTGGCTGATAAATTAATTAAAAGCGGGCTGGATAGATTAAAAATATCAATACAGGGACTTGATGCGGATAAATATAAAAAAGTTTCAGGTATAAACATTGATTTTAATGAATTTATATCTAATATAAAATATTTTTATGAGCACAAGACAGAAACTGATGTGTATATTAAAATCATTGATGTTGCTCTGGAAAACATAGAGCAAGAAGATAAATTTTATTCTGTATTTTCACCTATTTGTGATCATGCTGCAATTGAGTATGCAATTCCATTTATAAAAGAGATAGAAGATAGTGTTTATACTAAAGAATTTACTAAAAGCAAACAAGGTAGTATTTTAAGCAAGGCAAAGACATGCCCTATGCCTTTTTATATGATGGTGATTGAGCCTTCAGGCAATGTTGTTCCTTGCTGTTCTACGGATATACCCATTAGTTTAGGAAATATTAATAAAAATAGCCTAAAAGGGATATGGGAAAGTGAAAAACTAAGACAATTTTTGAGAACTCAACTTAAAAATAAGGATAAAAATAAAATTTGTAAATCTTGTTCAGTTCCTACCTTTGGATTGCAGGCCGGCGATTATTTGGACGGTCATGAAGAAGATTTGTTAAAGAAGTATTAAACTTTTTCCAAATCGCCTGTTAATAACAGTTAACAGTAATTGCGAGTGAATGAACCAAAATTTGTAATAACATAGGATAAAAATTTATGAAAGCAAAAATAATCCCAGGTTATGATAGTAATAGACAAACACTGTCAGAAATAATACCCATTGATACACCTTTTACTTTATTTATATCCCCTTCTCAAACATGCAATTTCAAATGTGTTTACTGCAGTCAAAGCATGAATGCGAATCAAAAAAAACAGTATGGATTTAGCCAAAAATTACAGGATTTCAGTTTGTTTGTACGGTTGGCACATCAGGCTGCGGAGTTTCCTAAAAAATTCAAGAGAGTACTGTTAACCGGATTAGGCGAACCGTTAACTAATCCCCGCATTGCCGAAATGGTGAAGATGCTTGCATATCTTAATGTAGCAGAGAAATATGAGGTTTTTACCAATGCTTCTCTTTTAACACCGGAGTTGAGCAAAAAGCTTATTGAAGCAGGGCTAACAGGGCTAAGAATATCTGTTCAAGGCTTGACAGCAAAAAAATACAAGGAAATATGTGGCGTGAATATAGATTTTGATACCTTTGTAGAAAGAATAAGGTTTTTTTATCAAAACAAAGGGAATTGCACGGTCTATATAAAAATTATTGACGAATGTTTGGAAGGAGAACAGGAAAGGGAGAAGTTTTTTAAAATATTTGGCGATATCTGTGATGATATATTTGTTGAAAACCTTGTAAAGGCACAGCCCATGATGGGTGATTATGATGGTAAAGTCAGCAATACAAAAACTTTTTATGGTGAAACAGCAGAAAAACGAGAAGTATGTCCTTATATGTTTTATACACTGCAGACTGATTCTGTAGGCAATGCATTTCCTTGTCCGCCATTAGGATTACCGCATTCATTTTCACTGGGAAATATTGAAGAGAAATCCCTGATGGAAATATGGAATGGTGAAAAACTGAAAAAATTACGAATTTCACATTTACGTAAAAACAATAGCAAGGCAGCTGTTTGTAAACAGTGCACTTGCTACAAAGCTTTTACACCCAAAGAAGATGATTTGGATGCTTCTGCTGATGTAATTTTAAGCCGTATAACAACGGATAAACTAAAATCATGTCAAGGATAGAGCCGATTTCCGGTTATAATGATAGGGTTGTACTTTCAAAAGCAATCCCACTGTCCACTCCATTTACGCTCAACATTTTTCCTTTGAATGCCTGTAATTTTCGATGCAATTATTGTGCGCAAAGTTTAGATAAGGCAAAACTTAAAGCAATATACGGCTTTAGATGCGCGGATATTATGAGTATTGATACTCTTGGAAAAATAATAGATCAGGCAAAAAAATTTGACCATACTTTTAAACTTGTTTCCTTTATGGGGCATGGCGAGCCATTATTACATCCACTTCTGCCAGAAATGATAGATCGTGTATATAAATCAGGTATTGCAGACCGTATTGAAATAATAACAAATGCCTCAAAATTAACGCCATCATTGTCAGATGCGATCATTAATGCCAAACTTACAAATTTGAGAATTTCACTACAGGGGTTATCAAGTGATAAATATAAGCAAGTTAGCGATGTTGAGATTGATTTTAACAGGCTAGTAGAAAACATAACATATTTCTATGAACATACAAAGGAAACAAATGTTTTTGTTAAAATTATGGATGTTTCGCTTAATCAGGGAGAAGAAGAAAAATTTTACAGCATATTTGATAAGATATCCGACAGGATGTATATCGAAAGAATAAAACCGGTTTATGATGGAGTGGACTATTCAAAAAATTCATTTGATCATCTCGTTGACAGGTATGGCAACAAACATAAGCCGAGACGGGTATGTCCTCTTCCCTTTTTTACATTATCTATCTGGCCAAATGGTGATATTGCATCATGTGATGCTATATATAACCCTGTGTTATTAGGTAATATTCATGAACATAATCTTTTGGGTGTTTGGAAGTCTCCCAAATTAAATAATTTTCGATTACGGTTGTTAAAAGGCGAAAAAAATATTATCTATGGTTGTCAAAAATGCTGTGCCCCTGATGATGTCAGCCATCCTGATGATGAACTAGATAGTGATGCAAAAGAACTTTTAGCAAAATTTCAAGTTTAAAATGATATTCCTTTGGGAAATTCGATACAAGGAATGCTTAACCACCGTTTTGGCTAAAAACAAACCAAATATTTTTTTGAGTACAGTTTTGAATAACCAAGAGGCGATGCATTTGCACAATTACTTAAAGAATGCTGTGGTTTTTGTCCATGCACAAAGCGATAGATGGTGCCCCGCTGTCTCCGGACAGACAGTACCATTAAGAAATATCACAGTTGCAGTAAATGGAACTCTGCGTTGTGTAAAGTGAAAAACGTATATTCACAAAATTATAAAACGAAAACATAGGAGAATAAAATTAACATTACAACAAATCTCAAAGATCACATACCCAAAGTCAGTATCGGTATGCCCGTGTACAACGGCGAGAAGTATATCCGTGAAGCAGTCGACTCACTGCTTGCCCAGACCTTTACTGATTTAGAACTTATCATTTCCGATAACGCATCGACGGATGGCACCGAAGCCATTTGCCGGGAGTACGCTGCCCGCGATACGCGAATCAGATATATACGGCAGCGTGAAAATCGGGGGGTGGTGGCAAACTTTCAATTTGTGCTGGCTAAGGCGATTGGGGAGTATTTTATGTGGGCAGCGGCGGATGATGTTTGGGACATCATATATATTGAAACATTGCTTTCCATTTCATCTGCATATCAATGCGTGGCGTATTGTTCCCTTCAGGCCATAGATGCAAATGGCAAGAAAATAATGCATCCTGCTAACAACCAAAAGTTTGAATTCACGGGAAGTCGCTTTGCCAGAAGGCTTAAATATTATATACAACCTAACTTTATGGGTAAGAGTGGTTCTATATACGGAATATTTCCCGTTTGCCGATTAAGGAAAATCGATTTCCAGACAATCGAACACGACGATGGGGAGGATATTTGTATTTACGTTTTGTTAGAACATACAGAAATACGGCATGTTGGGAGCGGTTTCTTTTACAAGAGATTACACAATGATTGTCATGGCGGATTTGCAATGCAAGAGATGGGAAATCCTGATATTTTTGAGAGACTGTTGTTTTTCGCAAGAAGGATACTATTGGATTCTAAGCTGTTCAGGTATATTAGACGAAGCAGTGCGATTGAATCTGTTTTTCTGCTTGCTGCTTATCCGATCACCGTTGCTTATAATCTAGCCTATACGGTATTCTTTAAAATACGAAGTATATTAACGCCATGAATTGCGGTGAGCAGATTTTGACCTTAAGAAATTATGTGAAACAAAAGGAGAATAAGAAAATCCCACTTTCGGAATTCCTTGTTCTTTCCTTTATATCCCCCTCCTGATGGGATAAAACGGGAGGTGTTATTCAATTCACGGCTAAATTGATGTGTCGTTTTAAGATAGCGCCTATGAGATTTAACTGGATGAAGAGGGGGAGAGGGTTTCGTGAAGACAGGTTCGGAAATTGTCGACGAGGTAGCATTTGGGAATCAAGGGGCCGATATCAGATGTGTGGGTGAGGGTATGAGCCGTTCCACTCATATCAGGAATCCCGAAGTCTCTGTGCTGATGTCCTGCTACAACGGCAGCCGCTGGCTGCAAGAAGCTATCGACAGCGTTCTGGCGCAGACCTTCGAGTCCTTTGAATTTATTCTGGTAGATGATGGATCAACGGATGAAACGTGGGACATCATCGAGAGATATCGCGCCCGTGATGAGCGCATCATTGCCATAGCTAAGAAAAATACCGGGCTGGCCGACTCGCTTAATGTGGGCATCATGCAGGCAAGAGGTACATGGATTGCCCGGTTGGATCAAGACGATTTGTGTGAACAAATGAGGCTTGAAGATCAGGTTAACTTTATGCGCAATCATCCGGAAATTGTGTTGCTCGGCGCCGGTTGTATTGAAATCGAAGAGCATGGCAGGATCATAAAGAAACACCGGTATCCATCAGGCCACCGCAAGCTGGTTTGTTTCCTTGAGCGTTTGCAGCGATTTTTTCCGCATTCATCGGCATTCTATCGTGTGAAGGATGTTCGCAATGTGGGTGGGTATAACTTGCGCATTTCCAGAGCGGAGGATAGGCGCCTATGGTTGGCGTTGGCGTTGCGGGGAAAGATGGCATGTTTGTCCAAACCTCTTGTCCGTATCAGAAAGCATTCCAGCCAGATGTCTCTTGATGATAATGGCAGACGTCAACTTTGCGATGCAATAGCGGCAACGGTTTGCCATTTTTTGCAAAAAGCGGGCAGTAAAGATCCTTCCGTAGACGCGAGTACGGACGAATGGATTGAGTTTATGAAATGGGTTGAAAGTAGAATTGATGCATCGGGTTATTTATCGGGGAGTAAAGCATGGGTTGATGCCCGATCAGCATTCTTCGCCACCAAGAACAGGCTGGCCGGCGCATTTCATTTCGCGGGTCGTATCCTTCGATCCGGTCACGCCAGTGAGCTGGTGTGGGAAAAATTTTTTGGTTCATCACTGCCGCAACGGCTGGCGAGGGAATGGATAATGTTAACCCGGTAGGTGTGGCTGCCCCCCAATTCTTGCTGTGCCGGACGAGACTTTGATGCGTATGAAATATGAATGGAGGATGAAATTCACGCATGGCAGTTAATAACACATTGCATACTCTGGTCTTAGGCGGCGGCGGTTTTATAGGTTCGCATCTGGTTAGCGCCCTGTTATTGCAAGGGCGGCGTGTTAGAGTATTGGAACGACCTTATCGCAAACATACAAAGTTGGTTCCTCAGCATCCAAATTTGGAATGGTTAGAAGGTAATTTTGGCAATACCGAAGATGTCCGTCGTGCGCTTCACGATGTAGATGCCGTATTTCATCTGGTTTCCACCACACAGCCACAATCCTCCAACGATGACCCAACATTTGACATTCAGAGCAACCTGCTTGCCACCGTTGGCTTGCTCGAACAAATGCGATTTTTGAAAAACGTTCCGCTCATTTTCATTTCATCTGGTGGAACGGTCTACGGTAAACCACAGCAAATTGCTATCTCGGAGAAGCATCCAACCGAGCCTCAATGTTCTTACGGCATCGTTAAGCTTACTATTGAAAAATACCTGGCGCTTTATCATCTATTGTATGGTATCAATTACCGTGTGTTGCGGTTTTCCAATCCTTACGGGCCTGGTCAGGAAGAAAATCGCACACAGGGAGTAATTGGCACATTCTTGTCGCGCATCCTGCAAGGCCTGCCGATTGAAGTGTGGGGAGATGGTTCAGTAGTGCGCGATTATGTGTACATTAGAGACGCTATTGCTGCCTTTCTGCTGGTCGAACGTTATCAGGGGAAGGAACGCATTTTCAACATTGGTTCGGGCAGTGGTTACAGTGTGTTAGAAATCATTTCGGCAATTGAACGTGTTACTGGGAAAAAAGCAGATGTGCATTTCAGTGGCAAACGTGAATTTGATGTGCCGGTGAGCATACTCAATATTCAGCGGGCACGAAAAGAGCTTAACTGGCAACCCCACACCATGCTAGAAGATGGCTTACACGCCACATTGGACTGGATGAGGCGGTCGTATGCGGTATTACAAGAATAGTTATTATTGACACCTAATTTTTGAACATTTAAGAGAGACACATTGAGTTCCTTTTAGGCAAGGGATATAAGGTACATGGGATGAAGCGGCGCACGTCTCTTTTTAATACGGTCAGGATAGACCATTTGTTTCATGATCCGCATGAAAAAGGTATCAAATTTTTTTTACACCACGGCGATATGACGGATTCCAGCAGGTGAACAGCATAGCGTTCGTGAGTTTGTTGATTTAGCAGCAAGAGAACTGGGCATGAAAATAAGCAACGGCGTGGACGAAGTAGGCATACTGATAGTGTAAACAGGGATGCTTCTTTGAGGTCAATATGAAGATGAGCGTTTTACTTACAGGCGCTTCCGGGATGGTTGGAAGGAATTTTTTGGAACATCCTGAAGCCTGTAACTTTGAAATTTTAGCTCCCTCTGGTTCTGGATTGAATTTACTGGATTATGCCACGGTAAAGGAATATCTCATTAATTTTAAACCGGATATAGTAATCCATGCGGCTGGAAAGGTAGGAGGTATTCAGGCTAATATCCGTGAACCGGTCAGGTTTCTTTTGGAAAATCTGGATATGGGACGTAATCTGGTTTGGGCTGCACACGAAACGGGGATAAAGAAACTGATAAACATTGGCAGTTCCTGTATGTATCCCCGCAATGCACCCAATCCACTGAAAGAGGATATGATACTGCATGGTGAACTTGAACCGACAAATGAAGGGTATGCACTGGCTAAAATTGCTGTAGCACGTCTGTGTGAATATATAGTACGGGAAAACCCTGAATACCAATATAAAACCTTAATCCCCTGTAATCTTTACGGCCGATGGGATAAGTTTGACCCAAGTAACTCGCATTTGGTTCCCGCTATCATAAAAAAAGTCCACGATGCTATAATAGCGAACGGGAAAGAGGTGGGGATATGGAGCAGTGGAACTGCACGGAGAGAGTTTATGTATGCGGGAGATATGGCCGATTGTCTGGTGCATGCAATAAGAAATTTCAACTCCCTTCCTCTGTCCATGAACGTGGGCCTCGGATACGACTATACGATAGACGAATATTACAGGATAACGGCTGAGGTGATAGGCTTTAAAGGGAAGTTTGTTCATGATCTTTCAAAACCAGAGGGGATGAGGCAGAAGCTGGTTGATGTGAGCAGATTAAAGTCTTTTGGCTGGCAGGCAAAAACCAGCCTGGAAGAGGGGATTGAAAAGACGTATAAATTTTATCTTGAACGGGGGATAAAATGAGATATCCTTTGGCAAGCGTCACATGGGATGCAGCAGAGCGGGCGGCAATGCAAAGGGTTATTAATTCCGGGCTGTTTACCATGGGTGAATGTGTTCAGGAATTTGAGAAGGTATTTGCAGAATTTGCAGGGAGTAAATACTGCGTTATGGTTAACTCTGGCTCATCAGCAAATCTGTTGGCAGTTGCAGCCCTGTTTTACCGTAAAGAAAATTTCCTTAAAAGAAATGATGAAGTAATAGCGCCGGCAGTATCATGGCCTACTACATACTACCCTCTGTATCAATACGGATTGAAATTAAAATTTGTGGATATCGATGCCCGCACCCTTAATTACGACCTCAAGGCGCTATCTGAAGCTGTTAGCGATAAGACCCGTATGATTGTTGCGGTAAATCTGTTGGGAAACCCCAACGACTTCAATGCGATCAAAAAGATAATTGGCTCCAGGGACATAATATTAATTGAGGACAACTGTGAATCAATGGGAGCGATTTTCGATGGGAAGCAGGCGGGAACAGTTGGAATAATGGGGACATTTAGTACCTTTTTCAGCCATCACATGTCAACCATGGAGGGCGGTATGGTTGTAACTGACGACGAGGAGCTTTACCACATCCTTCTCTCCCTTCGTGCGCATGGGTGGACCAGAAATCTGCCAAAGTATAACAGGGTTTGTAGCCCAAAGAGCGATAATCCCTTTGAAGAGTCTTTCCGCTTCGTACTGCCTGGATACAATGTAAGACCGCTGGAACTAAGCGGCGCCATAGGTGTTGAACAGTTAAAGAAACTACCGGAATTCATTCGGGTGAGAAGAGGAAATGCGCTAATTTTTCAGGAATTGTTTGGAGATGCTCCGTATTTTGCCATTCAGCATGAAATTGGTAAAAGCAGTTGGTTTGGATTTGCGTTGACAGTTAAAGAGAATGCTCCATTTGCACGCGCGGATGCAGTTGCTGCCCTGCAGACAAACAGGGTCGAATGCCGCCCAATAGTGACTGGCAATTTTACCAAGAATGACGTCGTCCGCTGGTTTGATTATGAAATACATGGTTCTTTAAAGAATGCGGAATGGATTGACAAAAGCGGTTTTTTTGTCGGAAACCATCATTATAATTTAAAGGAAAATCTGAGATTTCTCAGAGAAATATTAAACACGTTAACATGTCAAAGATAAAGGTATATTTTTTCCAGTTTAATTTTAGTTATGGTAATGAATTTACTTTGCCGTATTCGTCAGGGATGTTGTGGGCATATGCGAATACATATGAAGAAGTAAGGAGAGACTATGAAAATAAAGGTTTTATTTTTTTACGTGAAGATACTAATACCATTGTTTCCAGGCTTATAACTCCACAAATTGCGGCTTTTTCAACTTATACATGGAATTGGGAAATGAGCATCGAGGTGTCAAAAAAGATAAAAGAGAAATATCCTCAGTGTTTAATTATTTTTGGAGGTCCACAAGTACCTGATAATATGAATGGCTTTTTTGAAAAATATCCATTCATAGATATAACGGTTCATGGTGAAGGAGAAGTAACTTTTGCTGAAATCCTAAAAGAACATATCGGAAATAAGCAATATGCAACCATGAAAGGATTAACATTTAACGGTAGAGTTAAGGGTGTCAAACCTTTTGAAAGGAGAGAAGTAATTGAGGACATTAATATCCTACCTTCTCCATATCTTGCGGGGCTTTTTGATGAAATTTTAAATTTACCTTTCAGTTTTCAGCCAATTTGGGAAACAAATAGAGGTTGTCCTTATCCTTGTACCTATTGCGATTGGGGGTCCAGTGTCGTTAAAAAGATACGCTTATTCAATATGGATCGGCTTTACAAGGAAATTCAATGGTTTGGGGGAAAAAGGGTTAATTTTGTTTATGGAGCGGATGCAAATTTTGGAATTTTACGCCGAGACGTTGAAATAGCTAAAGCTTTGGCAGAAACGAAGGGGAAAATGGTGGTTTCCCAGCCCGCTTTAGAGTTTCATACACAAAGAATAGTACTCAAAGGGTTGTAGAAATTGCAGAAATATTAAATGCACAAAAAATGGACAAAGGAATTACTTTAAGTGTTCAAAGTATGAATGAACATACCCTAACAGCGATTAAAAGGAAGAATTTGCCAATAAAATCTTTGTCACATTTTGTACAATATTACAATAAAAGAGGAATTCCCACTTATACTGAATTAATCTCAGGGCTTCCTGGCGAAACCTATGATTCATTCAAAGCGGGAATAAATATGTTATTGGAAGCAGGATTTCATAATTCTCGTTCGATTTATAATTGTTCTGTATTGCCTAATGCGCATATAAATAATCCTCAATATAAAGAGTATTGGAAGATAAAAACAAAGAGAGTTCCTATATTTCTAAATCATTCAGTACCCGATGCTAATCCTATACTAGAATACGAAGAAATAATAATACAAACAAAAACCTTGCCAACGGTTGATTGGAAAAAACAGTGTCTGTTCTCCTGGGTTATACAAACCTTCCATTCGTTAAATTTGACACAGGTTATTGCTATTTATTTCAATGCTATAGAGAAAATAGCATATTCTGATTTTTATGAAGAATTATTAATTTTTGCAAAAGAAAACTTAGGAACCATAATAGGTAATGAATTAACTATTACTACGAATAAAGTTGACAAGGTTCTCGAAGGTGAAGGTTGGGGTACAGTTCTTAAAGAATTTTCAGATATTAGTTGGTCATTAGAGCAAGCTTCTTATCTTAGGATAACAAAAAATTTTAATATATTTTATTTGGAAATTAAACAGTTTATTGAAAAATTCTGCAAAAAGTATGAGTTAATTATTAATACTAATCTTCTGGAAAATTTACTTCTATATCAAAAATCTATTGTTGTCAAATGGAATGAGAATGGTGGTCAAGTATTTAAAATGGACTATTCATTACATGATTTTTATAGAGCGCAGGTTATCGGTGAAAGTACTTCTTTAAAGCAAGGGAAATTCATATTAACTATCACAGATGGTTTAAATTATAATGCAGATAAGAAAAGATATGCAAAGGAAATTATGTGGTGGGGGCGGAAAGGAGGAAAATTTATTTATCAAAATATAAAAGAAGAATCTTGTGGAGATAGGATATAAAAAATGAAGTATCCAGACAAGACCATCCTGCTGGTAGGAATGCAGTGGGACTATTGCAAATCCGAACGTGGCGTATCCTGGGATAAACTCGTCTTTTTTGAAATCTTAAAAAAACTGGTGGGACGCGTGGAACCATTCTGGTTTGACGAGTATCTCGAGAAAAAGGGACAATTGCAAATAGATCTTATAAAAAGGGCAGGGGAAATTAAGCCAGACCTGGTTTTTTTTCTGACCTATTCGGATCAATTTACCACTGAAACATTAGATGAATTAAAGAATAATTATATGACATACGCGTGGTTTGGCGATGACCAGTGGCGATTTGATAGTTATTCTTCCAGATACGCACCTCATTTTACCTATATATCTACAACCGATCCATGGAGTGTGCAAAGACACAAAAAGATCGGCGTCAATCCAATATTGACTCAGTGGGCAGCTCAGCCTTTTTCTGAAAACATGGGCACCCTTCGTGAGGACGAATCGTATGAATTCGAAGTTTCATTTATAGGCGGCTTCAATAAATTCAGAAAATGGTTTGTAAAGATGTTGGGGGAAAAGGGAATTAAAGTAGAATGTTTTGGCGTTGGTTGGCCCAACGGACAGGTCTCTTTCGAGCGAATGGCTCAAATATTTCGCAAGAGTATGATTAATCTGAACATTTCAAACAGTGCAAGTAGCGATATTAGATTTGTGTTGAGTAGCCCGAAATGTTTTATACATTATCTGAGGAATCCAAAACGCGCCGAACAGATAAAGGCCCGTAATTTCGAGATTCCGCTGGCTGGTGGATTCCAGCTTTCCAATTATGTGCCGGGACTTGAAAAATACTTGAAAATAGGTGACGAGATAGCGGTCTATAATACACCGGAAGAGTGCGCACAGCAGGTGGAATATTACCTTGCGAATGAGGAAATTCGCAGAGAAATCATTACTAAAAGTCATGAGAGGACAAAAAACGAGCATACGTATTTGCATCGGGTGGAAGGGATATTGAGGGAAATATGGGATTGAAGAACCTGGCGATATGGGTGTCTATACCTTACCTTTCGATTACTAAAAAAGTTATAAGAATATGAACGGGGTTTTGTTTAATAAAATTCAGAGGTTAAAGGAAGAAATTAAATATTTGGTTGATAATAAACCCGAATTTCTTCAATCATTAAAGACTTCCATTGCAACAAAAAAAATTGTCGAACGTTCTGTATATCTTTGTGCTGAAATTGTGCTTGATATTGCCGAGCTTCTGATTATCAAGAAGGGTTATCCAAAGGCGTCCTCTTACAGCGATTCGATATACAAGCTAGGGGATTATCACATTATTCCTGAAGATTTTGCCAATAGGTTTGTATATATTGCAGGTTTGAGGAATTTCCTTGCCCACGATTATCAAAAAGACACTGTTCCGGAACTGGAAAAATTCCTGCTGGTCGGTGTCAAAGACATTGAATGCTTTATCGAACTTTTAAAGAATCACCTATGACCGACAACATCCAAAGGCTAAAGGAAATCCTGAGTCAGCAATCATCAATAACTTTCGCATATCTTTTTGGTTCAAGAGTAAAAGGTTATGCAAACGGGAAGAGCGATTGGGATATTGCTGTATATTTTTCAGAACAGTCAGAAAATATTGTGACTTGGCCTGTTTTTGAGCTTGAGGCAAAACTTTCAAAGGCAATTGAGGCAACCGCGCAGGTTACCGTTCTCAATAATTCCTTAACACCGGTGTTTTATTTCCAGATAGTTAGCGAAGGGATTGTTCTCGTTGATAAAAATGAAGCTTGCAGAGCGGAATTTGAAAATAGGGTGCTGAGATACTATTACGATTGGCAGTATTTTCAAAAAAGGCAGATATTGGCAGAAAAATCAATATTCAAGGTAGAATGACGGAGTAAACGTCTAAATCCTAGCAGAAGGAACGATATGGCACAAGACCGGCAGGCAGGGCATCTGTTTTTAAACAATCAGGAGTTTGCAATGTGTGGTTTGTTCAGCTTCACGATCTCCAAAACGCGTTGAATAGATAAAATTGCGTAAAATTGAGATGCGAACAAATTTTAACGAGGAGATCAATAATAGTATGAAAAAAGTTTTTTTGATAAGCCCATCCTTACAAAGAGATGTCCAGGTAAGAGGCATAGATAATTCTTACGGTTTAGGGCTAGGTTACCTTCATTCAGTGATTGAGTTGGCAGGTTATGATATCAAGACCATTAGTTACAACAACGTTGACGAACTCTATTCTATAAAAGAAGTTCTGGCACATCTATTGAAGTTTTGTCCAGACTATCTTCTTTAGTCTTGTTCTATTACTTACCACATGTAGTAAGCCTTTTGAATAATGGAATATGAAACAATAATGAACAACACCGTATGAGGTTCATTATTCTAGTACGCTGACAAATTAATAGCGAGGCATTACATGTGTTGCAGACACAGCATTGACGCGCTAAATACCAATACACTATGTTTCGTAATTAATGTGTCGCTGTACTAGGAATATTGTTAATATGAAAGTTGCTATTTTAGGTGCTCATGGATTATTGGGTTCTGAACTTTATAATCATTTTAAGAATCGATATAATATTTATGGGATAACCAAGTTAAATTATGAGATAAATCGTGGCGAAGAGTTTGATCTGTTCATTAATGCAAATGGAAATAGCCGAAAGTTTTGGGCAAACAACAATGGGGTGGCTGATTTTAATGCCTCTACAACATCGGTTTATAACACTTTTTTTGATTTTTCCATTCAAAAATATATATATATTTCTTCTGCTGATGTGTATGATAAATGCTTTGAAATCGGGTATACTTCTGAGAAAACAATCATCAATCCTTCCAGATTAAGTATCTATGGTTTTAATAAGTACCTCGCGGAACTAGTGGTACAGAAATTTTCCCAAAATTATGTTATACTGAGATGTTCTGCTCTTATTGGTAGCGGTTTAAAAAAGGGATTGATTAAGGATATTATTGACGGCACTCCACTCTTCCTAAGTGCGGATTCAACACTTCAATTTATAACTACCGCTGAAATAGGGAAAATAATTGAAACAATCGTCACGAAGGGAATCAGCAATCAAATAATAAATGTTGGTGGAATAGGGGCTGTATCTCCAATACAGATATCTGAAATTCTTAATAAGGGGGTTATCATACGTAATGATGCAGAAAAGCAACGGTATGAAATGAATGTCGAAAAAATCTTGAGATTTTTTCCCGTTCAGAAAACGATGGAGTACGTAAAAGCTTTTATACATGAATACAAAGAGGAGAATGTTCAATGAAAGAGTGGAATAATCCTTACAATCCTTTTAACTCATTCAAGGTCTTAATGTGGCGAGAACAAATGGAAGGAATTGCAAAGCAGGAATTCCTTCCACCAGTTACAGTAGATACGGATCCTACAAATAAGTGTAACTACGACTGTGAATGGTGCAATGCATATGATTATATGGCAGGCTCCAAACATACGCTTTCTGAGGAACATTTACTGAAACTTGCGGATTTTTATAAGGAATGGGGAGTGCATTCAACGTGTGTTGCTGGGGGGGGAGAACCTTTGTTGAACCCAGGGCTCAATAGTTTTCTCTGGAGATTACACAAAAATAGTATTGAACCGGGTATTATAACGAATGGTTCTGTGATGACAGATGAACATGTGGACACATTTGCCAGGACGTGTCGCTGGGTGGGATTTTCCATGGATGCGGCAAGTTCTGAGGTTTATAACAAAGTAAAAGGGATAAAAGAAAAAAATTTCTTTAACAGAATTATTGAAAATATACGAAAATTAACAAAAAAAATTGGTGACTCGGAGACAAATTGTGATGTAGCTTATAAATACCTGCTTCATCCACATAATGCTTCTGAAATTTATGATGCAGCAAAGCTTGCAAAATCTCTTGGGGTAAAGGATTTCCATTTACGGCCTGTTGGATGGGACAATTTAACCATAACCAGGGATAAGGATCCAATATCATTTGAAAAAATGATGGACGATATTAACAAGCAAATTGAAGCGGCAATGGAACTGGAAGATGAAAATTTTCACTTTTATGGTGTAAGGCACAAATTTAATCCGAATATGAAGAGAAAAATTAACTTTTCCCGCTGTTGGGCTCCCCCCTTATTGGCAACTTTTGGAGCGGATGGGAACTGCCATCTCTGTTTTGATATGAGGGGTAGAAAAGATTTGATCTTGTGTCGGCATGTCCCCGATCCAAGAGAAATACTAAAAGTTTGGGGGTCTCAGTTCCATAAAGACCTGATCGCAAGTATAGATACTAAGACATGTCCGCGATGTACTTTCGGGCCTTATAACGAAATGATTGAACAGGTTTTCATAAAAGATGGTATGTGTCGTTATTTTCCATAAAGTATGCTGTGGAAATTGCGATTAAATTAGGTACTACAGACGAATTAAGAAAACTATTTCATGCCTATCAAGGCAGGGTTAAGAACTTTGAATTGCCGGTAAAGTTATTACAAGAAAAGTATTAAATTACCGAACTCATTCAGAGAGACTTTATGTTCAACATACATGGCTTGACAATGTTTACTAGAAACAGAAACTATGAGTTTACCGAAAAAACGTGCTCTTTTATTCAGCAATCAAAAGATTTAGGGTGTAAAAATTTTGTTTTGCATGGCTCTGTAAGGATGGGTTGTCTTGGCGATTCTGAATTTAAAGACTTCTATGAAGAAGACCTGAAATTTTTAACGCCTGTTGTGGAATATGCGAAAAAACTCGGAGTAGTTTGCCTTCTGGAAAATGGAAGTTATTCCTTGTCTTCGAATCTTTCTTTCTGTGAGATTACTTCTGTTCCTTTTTATCACATCAAACTATCGAAGGAGCTTGGCCTTGGTTTAGTCGTGGATCTCGGACATGCTGCTTTATCTGCCAGGTGGTTTAATAAAACCTTAAACGAGTTACTGATTTCCTATTTTGAATCATCTATCACACCTATTGTCGTTCACTTGTCTGACAATTTTCTTGAAAATGATGACCATGTTGCAATAGGGGAAGGAAAAGCGGATGTTGGTGTCTTTTCACGAGTGCTAACCTTGTGAGCTGATAGCCTGGCGACTATTGAATGCTTTCCTGGCGAAATTTATAAAACTTTTTCTTGGCTGTGCTTGCATTCCTATGCTGAATTGAGGCAAGATGATATTATGCGCTTGTGTCGTGCTTTAGACTGGAAGTATGACGAAAAGAAGTTATGCCAATATAAGGAAAAACTTGAGAGTAAAATGTGAAAAATACTATGAAAAATTATGATCAAATTAAAGTCGCTTTAGTAAGCCCTCCTCAACACTCTCTTTCCAACCCTTTAATGGCAGAACCTCTAGGCTTGATGTACATTGAAGGGGTTTTGGTCGATCTTGGTGTAGAGGTTGAAATGGTAGATATGTCATTTAGGAATGACTTGCCCGTAGCAGACGTCTATGGTTTTTTTGCATGTACACTCCATTTTCCAAAATGCGTGGAATATGCAAAAAGAGTAAAAGACGCCTATACTATAATTGGCGGCCCTCACGCATCTGCTCTTCCTCAAGAAACGAAAGAGTTTTTTGATGCGGTGGTTGTCGGACCAGGAGAAAATGTGATAGTTGATATTTTAGATGACTATCTAAATCAAAGGAAAGGAGGAATTTTTCAAAAAGAAATTATTGAAATTGATTCGATTCCTATCCCTCCCAGGTCAATTGCAAAAAAAATAAAGTACCAGGTTTTTCCTGGTTCCCCCATCTCTGCATCCATCATCACCTCAAGGGCTTGTCCCTATAAATGTTCTTTTTGTGCCTCGAATGCAATATGGGGTCGTAAAGTCCTTTATCATTCAGTTGATAGAGTGATAGATGAAATTAAATATCTGATAGATACCTATGATATAAGACATTTCAAATTTGTTGATGACATCTTTACTTTAAAGAAGGCCCGTTTCAGCAAGTTTTCAGAAAGACTCGTGGAACTTAATATTCAGTGGTTTTGTGATACAAGAGTCGATTCGGTCAGTGAAGATATATTGGAGCAGATGCTTCGATGTGGTTGCTCCTATGTGGATCTGGGAATAGAGTCGGTAAGTGACGTTGTCTTGGATAAAATACATAAAAAACAGACAAAACAAAAAATGAAAGAAGCCATTGCAAAAATAAAGGGAAAGGGACTCAAAGTAAAGTTGTATATTATTTATGGTTTACCTTTCGAACCTGAGGATATTGTGCAGCAGACGATCGATTTTATTGAGGAAACCCAACCTGACCATGTCAGTCTTTTTACCCTTGTCCCATATCCGGGAACGGATATCTGGAACAATCCTGACAAATACAATATTAAATCCATTAACAAGGATTTCAGTTATTATCAGCATGCTGTTGGTGGCGTTAAATCAGAACAGACCTGGTTGCCAAGTATCGAGTATTTTGATAGAACAAAAGAGAAAATGAGAAAGGAAAGGAATATTCTTAAAAACTTTTCAATGGAATGGAACAGGAAGAATGCCGGTTTTTAGAATAATTGAAAAACCGCAATTCTCTGGGGTGATTATGTTTTGCCTCAATAATTATAGTGTACTTGAACGCACCATTAGGCAATTATTACACAACATTTTGTTATAAGAACGAAAAGAAGGGATTTGATGATGAAAAAAGCTGCAATTATTGTTTCGGATTTTTACCTGAAAAACAGAATGTTTGATTTAAATGATCCTGTGTCAAACAGAGATAATATATCTTACTCTAATTATTTACTGAAAACGGAGTTGTTGAAAAGCGATATAGATTTAAGTACACAAGATATAAACAAGGTGCAAGATTCAAATATAGTGTTTTTTAATGACATGCCTAGTAAAATACCTGTGAAAAAAAAAGGACAAAAATTTTATTTATTTGCAATGGAGAGTATTGCTGTTCATCCGATAAATTTTGACTTAAAAAGATATGTTAATTTTGATAAGGTATTTACGTGGAAAGATGATATCACTGATGGCAATAAGGTTATAAAAATTAATTATTCATTCCAATTTAATCCCATAATTAAGTTAGAATTAGGCAAAGAAAATAAGTTGGTTTTTGTCATGGCTGGTAATAAATATTCGAAACACGAACATGAACTTTATAGTCACAGGATAGAAATAATTAATTGGTTTGAAAAAAATCATCCGGAGGATTTTGGTTTATTTGGAGTTGGATGGGATATGTTTCAACCAAAAAATATTTTTTGTAAAATGATTAACAGGACGAAAATGTCGAAATTGTTTATGAAAGACCATCTTTGCTATCGTGGGATTGCAATATCTAAAAAATCTGTTTATCCCAAATACAAATTTAATATATGTTATGAGAACGTTAAAGATATTCCTGGATACATTACGGATAAAATTTTTGATTGTTTCTTCGCGGGCTGTGTTCCCATATATTGGGGGGCAAATAATGTAACAGACCACATTCCTAAAAACTGCTTTATAGATAAGAGGGATTTTGATTCTTACGAAGTATTATATGAATTCATTAAGAATATGGACGATACAACGTACCAGCAATATCTTAAGAATGCGCAAGAATATTTGAACAGTCCCATGTCGTACGGATTTACTGCCGAGTGTTTTGTTAAAACTATTATAAGTGAAATTGCTAATGTATAGGAACGTTGTAGTAATTTCACTTGGCAAGGCATATTTCAAGTGGGTGTTCGCCTTGCCTCTATTCGCTACATTGTAAATTATCTGATGTTGTGCCGCTTAAACAGAAGTACAAGAGACAATTTACTAAAAGCAATCAAACATTGGAAATGATAAAGACTTTAAAATATAAGTTATTCGGGTGTATAGTACGCATTGCAAATATGCTGCTTATTAATATGATGATATGGAGATGACACCGTTGAATTTTGGCACTTAAAATGAACATACTCTTTATATATTCATTACAGGATGCACAATCAACTTCCAAACCGTTACAGTCATTTGGGCAAATGCAGTTTGGCATTTCTTATATTTCATCGTTTTTAAAAAAGCATGGCCACACCACAAAATTAGCTGTTTTAACCAGAGCTTTCAACAAAAAAAAGGAAGACTTTTGGGGGAAATATATAGAAGATTTCAAGCCAAAATTAATCTGTTTCACATCTGTAAGTACTGAGTATCGGTTTATTGCAAGCGTTGCGAAGTATATAAAGGATAGTTACAGAAACAGTTACCTGTTGATTGGCGGTCCTCACGTCTCTTTAAACCCCGGCGATGTTTTATTAGACGCCTTTGATGCTTTATGCATTGGCGAAGGAGAATTTCCTACTCTTGAATTGGTTGCACAATTAGAAAGCGGTATTGCACCTTCAGGCATTCCCAATCTCTGGATTAAAAACGGCGCCCAGATTGAGAAAAATGCGCAACGGCCATTTTCGCAAGATTTGAATATATTGCCCTTTCCTGATCGAGAGATGTGGAAAGACTGGATAGGTGAACAACCCGCATCAATAACTCCCGTTTTGCTGGGACGAGGCTGTCCGTTCCAGTGCACGTATTGTAGCAATCATGCCCTGAGGAAAATTGCTTCTGGATCTTACGTTAGATTAAGATCTCCGGATAATGTTATCGAAGAGATAAAGGAAATTATCGCTTTCGATCCAACCCGAAAAGATATTTATCTGGAAGTGGAGACGATGGGTGTAAATCGCAAATGGGATATGGAATTGTGCGCTAAACTGGAGGTATTAAATGCAAGTCTTGGTCATCCTTTGAATTTTGGAGTTAATCTGAGAGTTACACCGAATGCAGATATTGAAAACCTTTTTGTGGCCTTTAAAAGGAGTAATTTCAAATTTGTAAATATTGGATTGGAATCCGGAAGTGAAAGGGTGCGCCGTGAGATATTGAAACGAAGTTACTCAAACGAAGATGTTATTAAAGCGGTTGCTTTAGCAAGAAAGTATAGTTTGAAGGTGAATTTCTACAATCTTATGGGTATTCCGGGAGAAACATTAGCCGATTTTCAGGAAACAATAAGAATAAATAGAATTTGCCAACCCGATTCTCTGATGGTGAGCATTTTTTATCCATATCCAGGAACTGATTTGCATTCTCTCTGTAAGGAGCAAGGATTATTGCATGAACAACTTAATCAGGATATGGAAAGGTCCAAAGCGATTTTAAACCTTCCTGGATTTCCAAAGAAACAAATACAAAAGAATTATATCTGGTTTGACTTTTATGTCTATAAAGGTTACAAACCAATGTACAAAATACTGGCGAGTGTTATGGCGCGTACGGTACATTCAAACTATAGCTTAAATAGATTTTATAGATGGATAACGAGCATTTCCTTTTTCAAGGTTATAAAGCGCTTCCTTAAATCCTAGAAATTTTTGTGTTAAGGAGATAATATCATGGGTGCGATACATGTAACGGTAACTTTATCATGGCCAGAGGCGAAAGAATCGTTTGAAGCGCTATTTTTAGTTGATACAGGAGCAACAGATTCTATGGCGCCTGGTTCTAAGTCAACAAAAGCCGGCTTTAAACCAGCTATTCCTTTAAAATGCGTATCGCAATAAACGCTCTATCTGCAGTAGCAGGAGGTGGAGTTACTTACTTAAATCAATTATTTAAACATCTCTCAATAATAGATGAAAAGAATGAATATATCATTATTACTACAAAAAGAGGGGAAAAAGCGCTCCATATAAATTACAAGAACTTTCAGGTATTTTCTTTTAAAATGCCAAGCCTTTCACCAATCCTCCGCCTGCTTTGGGAACAATTTTGTTTATGGCACATTTTAAAAAAACGAAAGGCGGATATTTTATACTCTCCTGCAAATATTGGCCTAATTTTCCATTCCTTTCCCACTGTCCTCATGATTCAAACAGTAGCGCCTTTTGATTCAGAAATGATAAAAAAACAAAACATATATTATCAATTGAAATTTAATCTTTTAAAGATATTAACTACCTTATCAGTCCCTAAGGCAAGAAATGTTATATTCATAACGAATAAGGCAAGGAAGTATCTGAGTCATTATTATAAACTACCTGAACGTAAAACCTCAGTTATATATCACGGGAGGAGTACATTATTCAGACCGGATTTGGATTACGATCGGTTGCAAGAGATTAAAAAGAAATACGGATTAGGCGAATTTATTCTGTACGTCTCTAATATATATCAATATAAAAATTTTTGGGAATTGATCAAGGCGTTTTCGCTGATTAAAGATGAGGTCAATCCCGATTTAAAACTTGCGCTTGTAGGAAGAAGTTTTGATAATAGGTATACGGAATCATTAAAAGCCCTTGTTTCGAGTGAGAAAATGGAAGATCGTGTCATATTTTTCGGACACGTTCCTTATGAAGAAGTGCCTTTTTTATATGTGCTTTGTAAGTTATTCGTATATCCGTCAACATGTGAATCCTTCGGGATGACTCTGGTTGAGGCAATGGCTTGCGGGGCGACTATTTTATCATCAAATATAGAGCCGATGCCGGAAATATGCCAGGATGCAGCAAGGTACTTCGATCCTTTTAATCCACAAGATATTGCTGAAAAGATAAAAGCCGTATTGTCGAATACTATTTTATTACAAGAATTAAGGCAGCGTTCACTAAAAAGAGCAAGTCGCTTTAGCTGGGAAGAAACGGCGAGAAAGACGTTACAGGTATTTGAAAAATGGTAACAGTTCACGTGGTGTGTATGACAACCCCCTGACTCCCCCTTTATTAAGGGGGAGTACAGACGCCCCGCCGGGGCGTCTCTACAAAATTCCCCCTTAGAAAAGGGGGCAATGGGGTTGTATCCTGCATACATTTCAAACCGGCTGAACTGTTACATGGAAGGTTTAAAATGCAGAAAGAGAAAGTCTTAATAGTTAAGGTAGGGTACTCAGAAACACTTGACGGCGAGATAGGTATGATAACAAGCCTGGGTGATGTACTCAGGAGTACTGTGTTATTGCATCTTTATAAGCATGCTCATGTCACCTGGCTTGTTGATGAAAAGGCATTTCCCCTTCTCAGGGGTAATCCTTTTATCCAGAGAATACTTCCTTATGACCTTACCTCCATACTTCAATTACAATCAGAGAGATTTGATACGGTTATTAATCTTGAGAAAGTTCCCGGATTGTGTGCATTTTCAGATACGATTAATGCATGGCGTAGATACGGTTTTAGGTTTGATCCAGAAAACGGAATTGCGCTTGTTTACGACGGCTCTCAACACGTATTAGAGATCTGTATGGATCCGGAGTACAAGAAAAAAACAAAGAAATACTGGGAAGAGATTCTTTTTGAGATAGTTGGGGCAAAATGGCAGGGTGAGAGTAGCATTCTGGGATATAAACCGAAATCCTCTCTTGTGCATGATATCGGTTTTAATTATGATGTGGGTAAAAAATGGCCAAATAAGGCATGGCCAATGGAATATTGGAAGGAACTCGAGAATCTTATTGGGAGTAAATATACAATTTCATGGCAGCAAGGCTTGAAAAATATAGAGGAATATTTTGAATGGATAAATTCCTGCCGTATATTTGTAACCAATGATAGTTTAGGTTTACATATAGCTTGTGCATTAAATAAAAGAATAGTTGCACTGTTTGGACCTACACTTGCATCTGAAATTTATGTACCAAATAGTATAAAATTAGTGCCTAAATCTGATTATAATTGTATACCTTGTCTGATCCCCAAATGTATCCAAGGCAAATCATGTATGAATTATATAGAACCCAAAATGGTTTACGATGCAATTGAATGTAGTATAAATGATAGGTAATTTTTAATCACA
>MHXP01000230.1 GCA_001824485.1 Planctomycetes bacterium GWA2_39_15
TTATATAAGACGCTGTGTATATTATAATATGTGTGCTTTTGTATGCTGGGATTTTACTTTTGGTTATATCTTGTAAAATAATTGTCAATTTCTGGTCTTAATTCAATTCCTATTCGTTCAAAGATATTGAGCAAATCTTGATAAGCACCTTCACCACCTATAAAGTCCCAAAATTCATTTGCTACCTTCAATTCGTTATCGAGATCTAACATTCCTCTCATTGTCCAGCGGTTGTAAGGTTGTGGCTCATAAGGATTGTAGGGAATTGCAATGAGTGATTGAACATTTGCTGTTGGGTTAGTTGCAAGTGTTGCAGCAATCCATTCTAAAAGTGTTCGCTTAAATTCTTTAAAACCACCGGCATTCGGTTTTGCTGTTTTGAGGTCAAAGAGGTAGATCGTTCCGTTGTGAGCAACAAGTTTAATATCAACTTTAGTTAACTTGACGGTTTTCATTTCTCCCTGTCCGCAAACTGCTCTGATTGCATTGATTTCCTGTGGTTTGTTTGGAGATGAATTGGCTGTTGCTAATTCATCCATTATGTTTTGAATAACTCTGTGTGCCTCTGATGAGATTTGTGTTCCCGCTGTCTGGTGTGATGCAGCACTTGCAAAACTTGAAGAAGCTAATGCTAACGCAACAGGCTCAAAAATACTTGTTCCAAAGTTTGTATTGAGCGAATGAATGAAAGAGAACAAAGCCATTCTGTCTTTGCCGAGTAACCTTGTGTGAAATGGCATTGAAGATGGCTCTGGATTATAGTTTTGGAATTTATGCCTTAAACTATTGCGTAATACATTCTCTACTTTTATGATTTGATTATGAGAAAGCGCCATTATTTATTTAGAATTATGTTTTTTATTATAGCATTATGAATGGCACCATACCAATCAATATGGTCACCGATTTTATTCTCAAGCATCAACACTTCATTTGCATTAAGTTTTCTACCCAATACATCATCCGCTACATTTTGTAAGTCTTCAACACAGAGTGAGTAAATAATTTTTTCTAATGTGGTTATTCTCATATTTATTTTGTTTTGAAGTGAAAAATTATTTCTGAATATGCACCTTTATCTTTCTCGGTGCGATTTAATACTGGTCGCTTGTATTGATTGATAATTTGCATCCCTGCATTTTCCGCAATTGTGGGATATATATTGTATTTATCATTTGCAACGAGGAAAATGTCATAATCGTCAACTAAAAACTTTTTGCAGTTATTGAGGACATCTGTTATTCCCTGAATGTAACTTTGTTTTGATTCTCTGCCTTGTCCTTTATAAAGAGGACCAATCTCAAGTGCATCCTTACGTTTAAAGCCAAAAAGGTCATAAGCATAAGCGTGTTGTTCGTGATAGTCAATCAGTCCTACGTATGGTGGACTTGAAAATATTCCTTTGATTTTTTGCTTTCTCGCTAATTCTGCAAAGGCTGGGCTTTTCTTTTCGAGTTCCTTGAATATGTCAATTGTTCGGCTGTCTCCTGTTAAACAAACCTGAAAAGTTTGTGTTCTCAATCTATCAAAATGAAAGAGGCGTTTAACAGTGTCTTTCGTGTATGTTTCCCACCATTTAAGAATTGAGAAAAGAGGTTTGCACATTTTGCCGTGTTTAGCACAGTAATATGTCGCTGTTATTGGTTCAATTAAAGTAGCCAGGTCTGCGTGAGTTGTTGCTCTACAAGAGCGAATGGTTCTACTCAGAATGATGCTAATAATTTTTTTTGTGTCAGTATTTTTAATTTTTTTGATTTCATCAAATACGAATTGAATTTCGTCTCTAATGTGCTGTAAGTACCACTTGTCAAGGAATGTGTCTGCCGTGTCTTGCCTTAACTTGATTTTGTAATCTTTTACAAGTTTGTTGAACGTTGGTAGAAACACTTTTTCTTTTTCTGCTCCATATTTGTCCTCGTTGATTTCTCCTCGCCTCAATCGGTATTTGTAATCTGGAACAGGAAAATACTTGTTGTTAAATTCATAGAGTGCTTGCAAGAGTTTTTCCTCAAACTCAAGTGTGTGTGAGTTGGAAAGAAACTCTTTGAGTGCTTTAGTTATTCTGTTGATTTCGGTTTGAACATCCACCAAATTGTATTTGGTTACTTTGCAGTTCCCGATTAGTGAATTGAACACAGAAACATCAATTCCAATAGCATGCATTCCAAGTTCGCATGATTGCACCATTGCAGTTCCACTACCGGAAAAAGGGTCAAGAACGATATCTCCTTTTTTGAAGCAGGTTTCTTTTTTGAAATTGTCTGTATGGCAGTCAAGAAAATACTCCACAAGTTGCGGAATAAATTTGCCTTTGTAAGGATGAAGACGGTGCACATGCTTTGTAGTTTCGGCTTCTTTGTATTGGTCAAAAGATAAAGCCCAGTTTAAATCCCCACCGAGTTGATCTTTCCATAAAAGTTCTCTATGCCCGTTGTAAGATTTGTAGTAGTTGGTTAATTCCTGCTTGGAAACTTGAGTTGTTCCATTGCTTCCGATTTTCTTAATACGTCCATATTGAATGAGGTAAGAAATATTTGAGCTTGTTACGTTCTTGCCCAAATGTTCCGTTGCCCACTCACTAGCTTCTTTTATAGTGAATAATTCATCAGTCTCTATCATTTTCAACCTCTATTTTGTGGAACATAATACCATTTCTGTGGCCAAAAATCATCACAAACATTATAATTATATCTGTTATCTTCCATTGAACTGTATAAATGTCTCAATTACAACTTTTAATAGGCCCGCCATGGGCGGTGGGCGCTCTTAGGGTGTGCCTAAGTGTCTTTTTCTTATCATAAAGCTAACTTTATATTAGACTGCCCAATTATCGCATTATTTTACATCATTTGTAGAATCTATTGTCTAAAATCAGCAGAATGCTACTTCGTTTTGGAAATATAGTCAAGTTTGTTTTCTTGTTACATGTTACATGTTTGATTTGCAGTATAACACGGAATCATTTAGTTTGTAGAACGATTTTTACTGATGATTCATTGTTAAGAAACTGTATTGAGACATGGGCGAAAATGATAAACAAAATATTCGAGAATATCGGTAACTATTTCACACCAGAAATTCTCTTACAGCCCTGAACACCTTGTCTTTTTCATCATCATACATCATCAAGTGATGACTTTGCTCAAGCCACACCAGCCGTTTGTCAGCGGAACCTAGATGCTTTATCAAGTATCTTGCGCTTGCAGGAGCGGCGATCATGTCTTTTTTGGAATGGATAATAAGGGATGGTGATTTTATGTCTTTTAGTCTCGGTTTGACAGTTTCAATTATTTGCCTGAGCTCGTGAAGTGTCTGTAGTGGATAATGACTTTCTATGGGTTGATGTAAATAACCGGAATACGCATCCGATTCCATATAGCACTTTCTTTTTATTGTTTTAACACTTTTTATAAATTTTTTGCAGAACTTGATTAAACTGTTTATGGGCAGGTATTCGCGAATAATAAATATGGGAAGGCCCATGAGTATAATTCTTTCTATTGGATGTTTTAAAGCCAGTTGTAAGGTCAGCAATGCGCCTAAAGAGAATCCAACAACCAGGACATCTTCATATTCACTTTTTAAATGGCGATACTCATACTCCACTTTTTCTATCCAGTCGTTAAGTGTGCTTAATGCAAGACCTCCTCTGTTCCCGCAATGCCCTGGCAAAAGTATGCCTCTGGCGGTAAAACCCCAATCGCACAAATTTTCAGCAAGCTCACGCATCTGAATAGGTCCGCAGCCTAGACCATGCACCAGCAGACACGCCGTACTGCCATTGCCAAGCGTGAATTCTTCACCGTACACAGCTAAATTATCTAGTATAGTATTATTTGGCATGGTTTTGTCCTGGAGAGAGCTAGTTGGCAGGTGTACTCAGTAACGTAATTTCAGTGCCTTGGAAAACGACTTTGACCTATGCAACACCACTAATGGAGGAGTTAAGGGATTATTTTAACAACTCAGCATTTCTTTCAAAATCATTTGTACCTTTTTCCCATCCGCTACGCTGCCACATTTACTCATAATCTGCTTCATTGCTAATCCCATTTCTTTTGCAGTAAATTTGTTTGTTTCTACAGTCTCTTTTACAATCTTCCTTATTTCATCTTCCGATAATTGCTTTGGCAGATACTCCTCAACAATTGCAATCTCGCCGTTCAACTCCTTTACCTTTTCAGGTAAATTTAACCGCTCGTATTCCTCACGCGTCTTATACAATTTCTTACAGTATCCGCGCACAACATCAACATAATCAATCTGGTCTTTGGGTTTACCGGAGGTATCCGCAATTTTGATATCGGCAAGCATCATGCGCAATACAGACATCCTTAATTTGTCTTGCGCCTTCATAGCGGTTTTTAGATCCTCAGTCACCCGTTCCTTCACGTTCATAGTATTTACTCCTCTTTGTTAAATGAATATCCACCTATTTTATGCCCGCAATTCGGACAATACACAGGCGCACCGTCATAATGTTTCCCGCAGTATTTACAGGGCATTAAGATTTCTACCTGTTTGGCCTTCCTTGCCCTTGTAAATAAATAAAGCGGTAAAAAAACAATCATCAGCAAAAAAACGCCCAGCATCCAGCCCACAGACGCAAGGGTCGTACAGCCTCTTTTCTTTGCATCCCAATATACCCAGATAGCCACTATCGCAGCTAAAATTAATCCAATAAATCTCATAAAAAATACCCTTTCAAATTTTATGAAATATAACACATATAATTTATTCAGTCAAACATTTATCCAACTAATCGTTCATCCTTTAACAAGTCGAAAATACTGGAAAAAAATGTTCTTGAAAGAATCATTCCTTTTAGTAGAATAACAACGCTGAAATTACGATCTGAAATTTTTATATGTCCTGGAGGATGTTTGTAATGAAATACATATACACAGCCGAAGACTGTCCAAAATGCGAGACTTTAAAGAAAAAATACAAAACCGAAGGTGTACGATTTGTCGAAAGAAATGCAAATCGTATTAAACAGCCTGAGGATGAAATTGACAGAGAAGCTTTAGTACAAGCTTCAATGCAAAATATGGAATTACCTGTAGAGGTAGATATGTAATTAAACCTTTACCAGCCCCCAGCGTTCACGGATACGCTGCTCTACCTTAACGAAAAATAGCCTGTCGACCAGAATACCGATGATAATAATTACAATCATCACGGCAATGACTTGGCTCATGTCATTTAGTTCTCGTCCGATCATCAAAAGGTGTCCTAATCCAAGGCATACAATTAGTAATTCACCTGCCATTAATGAGCGCCAGGCAAAAGACCAGCCTTGTTTCATGCCTGTAATAATGTGCGGGAGGGCTGCTGGAATAATTACCTCAAGATACAACTTCCATCCCCTTGCCCCCATAGTTTTCGCAGCACGAAGATAGAGTATTGGCACACTTTTAACCCCGGTGTCAGTTGCGATGGTAATAGATAGTACGGCGCCCATAATAACCAGAAATATGATGGCTCTATCGTTTAAACCAAACCAAAGCAACGCAAGTGGCAGCCAGCAAATTGTTGGTAGTGTTTGCAAACCTGAAATCAAAGAACCAAGTGTTTCTTCAAAAATTCTGATTCTTCCAATAAGCAAACCTAAAAAGATGCCGATAACAATGGAGATTCCATAACCAATAGCAATTCTCTTCATGCTAATCGCTATTGCAATTAAGAAAGTATGGTCATGGAAGCCGTGAATCAGCGTTTTACCTACTGAAACAGGAGTAGGCAGGACATATTCTGGCCATATTCCAAACCTGAATAACAGTTCCCATATCCCTATAAGAAGGATGAAGAATAACACTCGTTTAATTATACTATACATTCCTTAAATTCCTCCTCCCACATCTGTCTTTGCAGGTACTTCTGTTGTGCATTTAATATCACACTCTACACAGGAATCTGCATCCATCTCACATTTCACGACCTTATTGATTTCAGCCTTTAGTTCTTTCATGATCCTTGTGGAATATTCTGCCACATTCACATCATTATCATCTCGTGGTCTCGGTAACTCGACCGTGAACTCTTTTTTGATTCTGCCAGGTGAGGTGGAAAGTATTACTATCCGATCCGCCAGGCATACAGCTTCGCGGATATTGTGTGTGACAAACAATATTGTCTTCTTTGTCTTAAGCCATATATTTTGTAATTCAAAGTGGAGTATCCATCTCGTCTGTGCGTCCAATGCTGAAAATGGTTCATCCATCAGAAGCATCTCCGGATTCATCGCAAGCGCTCTGGCTATGGCTACACGTTGTTTCATCCCACCAGACAATTCATGTACATGTGCATGCTGAAATTTTGTCAAATGAACCATCTTGAGATACTCAAGAGCTGTATTTCGTCTCTGGCTGCCATTAACTCCCTTTTGTTTCAATCCAAACTCAACGTTTTTTATTACATTCAACCACGGGAATAGCGCCGCTTCCTGAAAAATAACAACCCTATCTGGTCCAGCTCCATTGATTTTGTGACCACTTATCCATACCTCGCCAGAATCCGCCTTTTCCAGTCCTGCAACAATATTCAAGAGGGTGGTTTTTCCACATCCGGAGGGTCCGACAATACACACAAATTCCCCTTCTCTTGCCTCAAGGTTTATATCTTCTAAAGCAGAGAACCCTCTGTTATTTGACTGAAAAGATTTAGATATATTTTGAATGCGTAATTTTGGTTGTACGTCATTCAACTTATTTGCTAACTGTCTGCTTTCAACTTTTATTTGATCAATATCTATTGTGTTCTCAATTTCAACGCTTTCCAACACAGTTTATCACCTCCAAACAGCTTTAATTGGTTACCTTCATCAGTGATTTTTTTAACCACCGAGGAAAACATATTTGTAGGGGCACAAAATCTTGTGCCTCTACTATCTATTTATTAATAAGCGGTAACGATCTCTCTTTGAGTACATCATTCAGTAAACTTAAATCAACCATTCCTGACAAATCAGGCATTTGCTCTCCCAAAAAACCGGCATTATACGCCATTTCTGCATAAGAAAGCAGTGATGAAACGACAGGGTTGTATGTAATCTCTATCCGGGAAAACGCTTCGTCAATAATTTCTTTAGAAAAATGTATTCCGGAAATGGCTTTTATCTGGTCACAAACTTTCTTCCTTGCCTTTTTAGGATGATTGTTAATCCAACGAGTTATTTGAACGTGTGCTGCTAACCACCGTTTGACCCAATCTGGGTGTTTTTTCAAGAAGTTAGTTCCAACGATAATAAGTGTTGAACTAAACTGACCATTTTCCCACAGGGTTTTTTCATCAAGAAAAACCTCGCCGCCGGCCTCCCTTATTAATCTTGTTCCCCACGGTTCCGGTACCCATGCACCGTCTATCTGCTTTCTCATAAAAAGATTTAAAATGTCGGGATTACGCAAAGGAAGAATGTCAACCGTTCCTCCTCTCTCCCGGGGCTTCATGCCACATTTTCTTATATATTCCCGAAGTGCAATGTCTTGTGTGTTTCCAAGCTGTGGTGATGCGATCCTTTTCCCTGAAAGGTCTTCAGGTTTTTTTATGTTAGAGTCAGGCCTTACTATAAACAATGACCCGCCACTTGCAACCCCCGAGATTACCTTTAACGCCTTACCTCCTGATCGCACATACCCATTTACAACAGGACTAGGTCCAACATAAGCAATATCTATATCCTCTGAATATATTGCTTCTATAATAGATGGTCCTGCATTGAAAAGAGTAGCCTTTATCTTAATATCATGTCCCAAATAAGATGCAAAAGTGCCGTTAGCCAGCCCTATAACGGCTTGTGCATGGGTAATATTTGGGAAATACCCTACACGGATAGTGGAGTTGTTAACCTTCCTAGAACAAGCGCTACCAATTATAATTAAAAAGAACAGGAAACACAGAACAACCCAGTACTTTAAAATCTTCACTCTTTCTATTGTAACCCTCAGCAAAATTTACAATCTCTACCAATCTGGTAGAGATTTAAGCAAAATTTATTATATTGAATATGTCAAAATAGCATTTTCATTTTTTTCTAATGATTCCTTTACACGTTTACACATATCAGCAAAGGTCATCGTATCCAGTACGTCAGTTATAGCATTTCTAACGTCCATCATCACGCCACGTATTACACATGTAACTTCCTCTGTGCATGGTTTATAAGACATCTGGCTGACACAGTTCACTGGCGCAATTGATCCATCAAGTGCACGGATTACATCTCCCAAGGTAATCAAATCAGGCGATCTCGCCAGTTCGTAACCACCCTTCAGACCCATTTTGCTGTTTAATATACCCACTTTCCTTAGGGTAAGGAGGATGTTTTCTAAAAATTTTTGAGGAATCCTTTCTTTAGCAGAAATCTCTTTAATTTGCACGGCACCCTTTTGATAATTTAATGAAAGGTAAATCATTGCGCGCAAGGCGTAATCACTTTTTTTGGATAGTTTCATAAATAATATTCATTAAGAACAAAGTATATAGTATTACTAGACATTCTAATAAAAATAGAATAAATGTCAAGTAATTTTATCTGATCAAAAAAGTGTGGTGTTTGTTATGCATTTTGAGAGTTTATTCTGTAATGTCAAAAGTTATATAAAAAGGGGGGGAATTAATGAGGTTAAGAAGATGAGAAGTTGGGAGGATGGGAAGTTGTGAGAGTCACAACTTCTCAAGTTCATAACCTCTCAACCTCTATCAGTTTTTCTGTGTTCTCCGTGGTTAGGTTTTGGCAATACTATTAATTCAATGGGAGATTACATTGTTTTTGCGGCATTAATGATGGCTTTGTCCAGGGTGTTGAATTTTTCCATATATTCAACACGTTCTAATCTCAAATCGGATACCTGTTTTATAACATCATCTACATCATAGAACTTTTCAACGTTGTATTTAGATATATCCATACCTTGAACAGATGTAGGCACTTCAACATTCCAGTATTTATCTTTACTCCATTTATTTGTACCGCGTGTGATGCCACGGATTATGGATGACATTTCGGGAATTTCTACCCTTTGCACCTTGCGTTTGAATACCCTTGCGCCGTTTGGTTGCTTTTCAATAATCTCTCCAAGACCGCCAGTATTTAACTGATAGCAGCGGACTTTGCCTTCGTGCCGTTTTACAAAATCGTAAAACCAGTTCCCCTCGTAAGACTTGTCTCCTATGATAAAAGGATTGGTGCCTACCTCTCTGATAGATTCGCCTGCGCGTTTAGGATCGCCAGCGGATGTTTCAATTGATTCGCCTAACATGAAAACTGCGGCAGCTTGTTCAGGCGTAAGTTTAACAGCAAGCGGCACAACAGTATGACGGCGCGTTATAAAAGCAACAATAAGCCCATCCATTTCATTAACAGGTGGTAAATTTATGCTGTTTGAAATGTATGGGCTGAGGTCTTCCCGCATCATGATTCCACGTCCGTTGCTGGTTAAGGTATCATCTTCAAAGTAAAGATTTCCTTCATAATCAATCATGACATTCTCAAAGATTGCATCTCGCGATGTTGCTGCCTTGTAAATAATTGGCTGGGTGACAGGATCGAGTCCTTCTGTCTTCAAATAAAAACCACGCTCAGAACCGTAGGCAGAACCGTCTTTTTTAAGAAAAACCACGTCATCCTGCAGGATTTCAATCCCTTCATCTGTATCGTTTAAACCATGTGTATGGCAAGTATGTGTCGTTTTTCCTGTGCCGCTCATTCCGAAGATAAGCATCCCGTATCTTTTAATCCGTCCATCACTATCCTTTGCCTTTAAAATCTTCGAACCGGCATGAAGTCCAAGCATATCTTTTTGCTTGGCATTCCACATTGCCATTCTTAAAAAGCCTTTCTTGGATTCACCATAGTAGTCAGAGCCTAACACAACGGTTGTGCTAATTTCAGGAAAGACCAAAATCTGTCGTTCGGTCTCCTGCCATTCTGGAATATAAACAATATACTGTTTTGGTTCAATATCTGCTCTCATGGGGAAAAGAGTTGCCCATGTCATATAGGCAAGACGGATCATCTCAGGTCTTTGAATAGAAACAAAAAAGTTACAATTCGGCGAAAATTCACTATTGTTTCCCATTGTTCGGTTGATTCGTACAAATGGCGCCCGTTTTATATACTCTTCAACTAAAGCCAATGTATTGGGCAGACCATTGATAATCTCGGTTTGTTGTGGATTGTGCGTCCTCAGGCGAACTGCATCACTTCCCACATAGACAGTTATCTTTGCGCTGCGGTTCTTAACGGTGGAATGAACAGCCACATTCCCGAATTTTGTAAATGAAGCGAACCTCTCAGCACTGCGTCGCAAAGTCCAGTCTGTAGAATTAATAACATTTGGAGCGGTACTTAGATATTTTACAATCCGACCTACTGTTTCAAATTCTTTTGTGGGAGATGGTGTTGTTGCTGACATAAGAGTTTCCTTCCGTATCCATAATGGTTACAATTAAATTACCTAAGAATAAGAAAGACGTAATATAGATTAAAACTGTCTCATTGTAGTACATAAAATGAATTATGCAAATGCAAAATGTTAAACCAAATTACAATTTATATAGTAATTGAATTGCGGCTTTGGTTTTCATGCATTATTCATATTTGGCTATTACTAAAAATCTAAGGTTCTTCAGGAAATTGTGTGGGAACATGTTATGGTATAAATTCATCCTCCTTGACAGACTGTGTCAAGGAAAGGGGTTGATGTAATTTGTGTAGTCGCCGAAGGCCTAATTTAATGTATAGGAAATTCAAAGTTGTTGGTTTTAGGTTGTGTGAATTATAATTAAATAATAACACACCCCCGGCCCCTCTTGGTAGGGGGGAGATGTGGCGTTTTTCCCCTCTATCAAGAGGGGATTAAGGGGTGTGTAATCATAATAAAAGTCGTTGGGTTTTTGTCTTTTAAAACCCAACCTAATTAAATGTCAAGTAACAATAATTTCAATGTGCTGATTGAGTGGCTTTGTAACAACAAACCTTATTTCGGCCGGATTCTTTTGCCATATATAACGCCTCATCAGCCTTCTTTATGAGTTCCTCTGCATTGTCCGCATCTTTAGGAAAGGATGCGATGCCGATACTAACCGACAATTGAGTTTTTATTCCATCATGCTTAAACGGATAAGCAAAAATGGTAGAACGTATTCTTTCGGATAGTACCGAGGCTTGAGGATTATCGGTTTCTCTCAATATCATGACGAATTCTTCACCCCCATAACGTGCACATACATCCACCACCCTGGCTTGCGACTTCAATATATCAGCAATGGTCTTTAGTACGTGATTTCCCAACTGATGGCCATAGGTATCGTTAAATTTCTTGAAGTGATCAATATCAATCATTAATAGTGAAATCGTATAATTGTATCGTTTAGAACCTTCTATGTTTTCGTCCAGTCTCCTGTGAAATTCCCTATGGTTCAATAAACCAGTAAGACCATCGGATATTGCAAGTTGTTGGGCTTCTCCATACAATCTTGCATTTTCTATAGCAACGGATGCTTGGTAGGATATGGTTAAGAGGATTTCTTCGTCTTCTAAGGTAAATCGTTCATTACTGGCTTTGTTTGCCAGAAATAATCCACCCACAACTGTAGTGTCAAATTTAATTGGTACGCCTAGAAGTGTATGAATTTGAGGATAATTGAGCGGCAAACCTATAGAACGAGGGTCCTCGAATACCTTATCTAATATGATAGTCTGACCTTTTTTTATCACCACATCCAAAAGCCCTTTCCCTTCCGGTTGTTCTTTAATCTGAAAATGTTCTAATGGGTTTGTCAATGAAACTTTGAAGTATTTAATATTTTTACGCTTCTCGTCTAATAAGGCCAAAACCCCCATTTCTGCATTAATTATCCTTCTGGAGATGTTAATAAGGTCTTGTAAAAGTTTTTCAACTTCAATATGAGAATGTATCTCCACAGACACATCATTAAGGTACTTGAGCTGTTCAATCTTCCGTTTTATAGAGGCAGTCATGATGTTGAAAGTCTTTCCTAACTGCCCAATCTCATCGCCATCGGTGAAAGGGACTTCCTTTGTAAAATTACCCTTCGCAATCTCATTGGATATTGAGGTAAAAACATTGATACGTTTTGTTCCCAGCTTCCCAATGACGACAGACGCCCCTATAACAAGACAGGTCATAACGCCAACGACAATTGACATATAAAAGATATTGGTGTGAACAGGTTCAAGAAAGGTTGACTCTGGTATCGTACAGATAATCCTCCATCCGTTATCCATCACCTTCATCGCCGAATGATAAGTTTCTTTTCCTATAACCAGTCTATGCTGGAGATACTGCGGGGGCAAGACGGATGTTACCGCCTCCATTACCTCCGGTATGTCGGTAAAAGCTATCTCCTTAATATCGCTTCCATAGCGTTCTTCTTTCAAAATCTGTTCTTTGATCTCCGGTTTCAAAGTCACCCATGATTTAAAAACCAAATCCCTTTTTGTGGAATGTGCGATACGCACGCCGTCCGAATTGGATAGTATTACTGCATTTCCCAAACCCACCCTGTCGTTCTCATGTTCGATAAGCTCCCATAATTCCTCCGCTATACACTGCAGCGCCACGACCCCAAGTTTTTTATCTCCCTGTACGACAGGCACGCTAAAGTAAACACAGGACATTCCCCCATCTACACACGGCGGAGAAACATAGTTTCTTCCCTTCATCGCCTCGGAGAAAAAGGGTCTTACGGCATAGTTCCCATTAAATTTCTCAGTTGTGCTCAATACCACATTTCCCTCAGTATCTAAAAGGAAGAGGGATAAAAAATCAGGGTCAATACGTAACTTGGCTCGAAAAGAGGAAACGGCAGTGACAATAATACGCGGTCGTTTCTCTTTGCTCATCCTTAAAATATGAATCAACTGCTGGACGTCAATAAGCCTGTGGATGTGTTTAAATTTAAAATTTATATAGCGATTAATTCCCGCCGACGTGTTTTTAGCCTGAACATCGAGGATATGGATTGTTTGTTTTGTTAACTTGCTCTTGCCTAACCTATAAAATCCAGACGTTACCACAAAAAGCGGCAGGATGGATATAAGGAGAAGGACAATAAGAAGTTTTGCGCCAATGGATAAATTTTTAAACGGTTTCATGTGTACTTATTCTTAATCTCCTGGAAGACCCCCTTCGCAAGCAATAGCTTAAAGGCTTCTACTACTGCAGGATCAAAATAAGTGCCGCTATGAATTACAATCTCATCATAAGCCTTCCGGTCTGTCCATGGTTGTTTATAAGGTCTTTTCGTAACCAGGGCGTCATAGGTATCAGCAAGTCTACAAATCCGAGCACAGATGGGAATTGCCTCGCCTTTTAACCCGTCAGGATACCCTGTGCCGTCCCAATTCTCATGGTGCCATAGGGCAATATCCGCAGCCATCAGAAAGAACCTACTTCCGCCCAATATCGCTTTCCCATACAAAGAGTGCTTTTTTATTTCTTCTCTTTCTGCATCGGTGAAACTACCCGGTTTTCTTAATATACGGTCGGGGATATGAATCTTTCCCACATCGTGCAAGATAGTTGACATCCCTAATTCCTTTATAAACGATTCCTCCAGACCCAGTTCTTTTGCCAGTACCCTTGAATAATGCTTAATACGTAAGACATGATTGCCCGTATCCTCGTCCCGCACCTCACACGCCCTAGCCAGCGTGAGGAGCGCCTCAATATTGGCATCCTTCAACTCTTTATAGGACGTCTTGAGTTTATTTCTCATTACCTCAAAGGACTGCATCAATCTACCAATCTCATCCTGTGATCCATTGGCTACAGGGTAGTCAAGGTTGCCATTGGCAATCTCACCGGCTGCATACGTCAGCCTTTTAATCGGCCGCAATAAATTTACCGAAAGTAACCATGTTATGGCTGTCACGACAATAAAGACAATACCCGTTGAAAAAATAGCATTTTGTGTCAGATGCTTTACCTGCGCAAGAAAGGCAGTCTCCGGTACGGTATATATAAGCCTCCAATCCTTCTCTTTCAATGACATGCAATACCCGTGATTGCTTTCTGTATTGATGACCAGGGGGTGGATAAAGTATGAGTTTTCAGTTTTGGTTAATGCCTCGGAAACTTCTGGTATATTCGTAAAACCTATCTCCTTTATATCTTCACCATAATGGCACTCCGCTTCCAACTTCTTTTTAACCTCAGGGTCAAGCGTAACCCAGGATTTAAAGTTCAAATTTCTATTCGTTGCATGGGCTATCCTCACGCCGTATCCGTCGGTGAGGATGCACAGACTCCCTTTCCCCAGATAATCCTTTTCCTCTTCAATCAACTTCC
>MHXP01000231.1 GCA_001824485.1 Planctomycetes bacterium GWA2_39_15
TGGTGGGATGGGACGATATTGCCATGTAATCATGATGATGATGGTTTAATCGCTCTGGGAAATTTAAAAGAGATTACCATAAAAGACGCCTGGCATTCTGAAAAACTAAACAAGATAAGAAATGCTCATAAGCATGGCGAAGCCCATAATATACCAGCTTGTGATGGGTGCTATTTAAGGGATAGTGAAATAGTAAAATTACAAGAAAAAGAGAAATAATGAGCAAGTTCAGAGTTCTTCTTATATATCCAAACCTTCAGATGGTCAATCTTCTCCCTTCAAATGTGAGCATTTTATCGGCTTGTCTTAGAGAGGCTGATATAGATGTAAAACTCTTCGATACTACTTTCTATCGTACTGCCGAGAAAAGTGTTGATGATGTTAGAGTGGAACATATGCAATTAAGACCTTTTGATCTTAAAGAAAAAGGAATCGTTTACAAAGCTACAGATGTTTTTGAAGATTTCAGGAGGCTTATTGATGAATATAAGCCAAATTTGATCGGCGTAACAGCAACAGATGATACGTTTGATTTCGGAATTGAATTGGTGTCGAGTGTAAGGCATAAGGATATATTTACAATAGTTGGCGGTGTTTATCCAACCTTTTCGCCGGAAGAAGCTATAGCTAATGAAAATGTTGACTCAATTTGTATTGGCGAAGGGGAAAATGCACTTGTAGAACTATGTCTAAAATTACAAGCTAACGAGGATGTTTCTGATGTTAAGAATTTATGGGTTAAAGTTAATGGAAAAATTTACAAAAATGGTACGAGAGAGTTAGTGGATATTAATAGTATTCCATACGAAGATTTTGGTATTTTCGAGCAAAAAAGATTTTTCCGTCCTATGCAGGGGAAGATATATAGGATGATACCAGTATCTATTGACAGGGGGTGTCCTTTCGGTTGCACTTTTTGTGCAGCCCCTTCACAAATGAGTTTGTATGTTGACGCAGGGCATGGTGTTTATTTTAGATTAAAGAATGTATCACGAGTGCTAGATGAATTGAAATATCAAATTAGTGAATATAAGGCGGATTATATTTACTTTAATAGTGAGACATTTTTTGCAAGAAAAGAACAAGAACTTAAATTATTTGCAACGGAATATGCTGAAAAGATAAGATTGCCATTTTGGTGTCAAACAAGAATTGAAACAATAAGCGAAAGAAGAATAAAGTTGCTTGAGGATATGAACTGCGACAGAATATCAATTGGCCTGGAACATGGCAATGAGGAATTTAGAAAAAAAATATTAAAAAAGAGCTTTACAAATAAGCATGTTATAGATGCCTTTAAAATATTGGAGAAAAGCAGAATTCCAGTTACTGTGAACAACATTGTAGGATTCCCGGATGAAACAAGGGCGCTTGCGTTTGATACGATTCGGCTAAATAGGATGATAAAGGCGGATAGTTTTAATGCTTATTTCTTCACTCCATACAGAGGCACTCCCCTTAGACAGTATTGTATTGATAAAGGCTATCTTAAACCAAATGCAAAGACAGACAGCCTGATGAGGCAGTCAATACTAAATATGCCTCAATTTAAACCAGATGAAATAAAAGGTATTGTTAGGACTTTTCCATTATATGTCAGAATGACAGAATCCTGTTTTGATAAGATAAAGGTAGCTGAACAATTGAATGAAGAAGGTGATAAAATGTTAGTTGAACTCAGAGAGATTTATTTTCGAGAGTACTTCAAGTGAGGTTTAAAATATGATTATTGCGCTATTAATGGGGAGAAAGGGTAGTAAGGGTTTCCCAGGGAAAAATTTGCACATAGTTTTAGGACAACCTCTTGCCTATTATCCTATGAAAGCAGCAAGAGGATGTCCTGAAATTGACAGAATATTCATTTCTACAGATGATGAGCGACTAATGGAGCTTGCTTTAAAGAACGGTATTAAAATAATAAAGAGGCCGCCTGAACTATGTACGGATGCAGCATTAGGCGAACATGTGTATTTGCATGCATATAATTACATAAAAGAACAAAATAGACATTGTAAAATAGAATTAGTTGTGTTGCTAATGTGCAATGCCGCTACCATTACATCGGAGACAATATCAGATGGAATAAGAATTTTAAGAAATAATCCAGACTACGATTCTGCAGTAACAGTGACTATGCTTAATATGTGGAGTCCATTGAGGGCGAGAAAAATCGGAGATGACGGTCTTTTAAAACCTTTTGTTCCGCTTGATGCCTTTGGAGACCCTAAAAAGTTGAATTGCGACAGGGATTCTCAGGGCGATGTGTGGTTTGCGGATATGGGTGTTTCTGTTGTTCGTCCTAAGTGTCTTGAGGGTTTGGAATATGGGCTTTTGCCTCAAAAGTGGATGGGACAGAAGATATATCCTCTTAAACAGTGGGGAGGTCTTGATATTGATTATGAATGGCAGGTTCCTCAAGCGGAATTTTGGTTAAAGAAGCATGGCATTGTTGAGGCAGATAATAAAAACAAGTAATTTTTATGAAACCCAAAGGTTTAAGTAAAACAATTTTAATTACAGGTTCTACAAGCGACATTGGTAGAAAAATTGCAATTAGATTTGCAAAAGAAGGCTGGAATATACTTTGTCATTATAATTCTTCTAGAGCGAAAGCGGTAGAGTTAAAAAAAGTTTTAATTAAATATGGTGGCAAGCATGAGCTGTTAAGAGCCGATTTGTCTTCAAAAAATCAAATTCAAAGCTTTAAGAACAAGCTCGATAAATTTAACATAGATGTTCTCGTTAACAATGCGGGTACCTATACAGTAAGCAAATATTTTAGTGAACTAACCATCGAAGATATTACAAAAACTTTTATGGTGAATACTTTTGCGCCTATGATAATAAGCCCGTATCTCTTTATGCGAATGAGGGAACATGGCTTTGGAAGAATTGTTAATATAAGTTCGATTGCCGCTAAGTATGGCGGGTCAGGTTTTTCAATGCATTATGGATGTTCTAAGCGCGCAATTGAAGGGCTTACCAAAACACTTGCAAAAGAGGGAGCAAAATCAAACGTGTTGGTAAATACTATTAGACCAGGAGTAATAGACACTGAATTTCACAAAAAGTTTCCAAAAGATATGCAGAAACGAATATCAATGATTCCTTTGGGTAAAATGGGAACGCCTGAAGACATTGCAGAGATGGTTTTTTATCTTGGAAGCGAAAGAAATAATTTTATAACAAATGAAATTATAACTATAGCTGGCGGAGAATAGATTAATATATGAGGTTTTTATGCTAATGCGAAATTTTTGAGAAATAATTAAATGTTTATATCAATATAATGAAAATTAAGCATTTGATTAGTGAACGCGCCAAGCCAACCTTAAGAAAAATATTACAACATATTTGGCTAAAATCGTTAGAACGCGCTATAAAAGAGCAACGCTTAAAAGAGTTGGCAGTAAAGTTAAAACAAATCGTCCCCGATATAACTGAACAGTATAGCAATTTTTTAGTCAACACATCCTTCCTGAATTTAAAGGTTATTGGATTGCACGCATTTCAGATGTCATTAGTTGGCGACGCTATTAGTAATATCAAAAACCCTGTAATTGTTGATATTGGCGACTCTGCCGGAACGCATCTTCAGTATATCGTTGGTCTTTATTCAGACAATAAAAATATAAGTTGCCTTAGTGTTAATTTAGATAGCAAGGCTGTGGAGAAGATAATCAATAAGGGTTTCAACGCTGTGCACGCAAGGGCTGAGGATTTACACAAATATAATATTAATGCTGATATTTTTCTTTGTTTTGAAACTCTGGAACATTTGATGAATCCTTGCACATTTCTACATGATTTATCCACAAAAACGAATGCTCAATTTCTTGTAATAACAGTTCCATATCTAAAAGATAGTCGAGTTGGCTTACATCATATCAGGAACAATATAACAGAAGCTGTTAATGCAGAAAAAACGCACATTTTCGAACTTAATCCAGATGATTGGAAGTTAATTGTACGACATTCTGGATGGGATATTGTTGAGGAGGCTGTTTACCTGCAATATCCGAAAAAAGGAATTATGAGAATAACCAAATATCTCTGGAAGAAATATGATTTTGAAGGTTTCTATGGTTTAATTCTTAAGAGAGATAGCACTTACGCTTCAAGGTATTTGAACTGGTAGGTAGTTTAGTGAAGAAGATTGCTATAACAACAACCTCTTTTGGCGAATATGATAAGACGCCGTTAAATAATTTAAGGAGTGCCGGGCTTGATGTTATTCTAAATCCTTTCGGAAGAAAGCTGACAAAGAAAGAAACGGTTGAAATATGCAGAGATGCTATTGGTATTATTGCGGGGACAGAAATCCTGGATGCTGCAGTACTAAAGGAACTTCGTTATTTGCAGGTTATTTCACGTTGCGGCACTGGTCTTGACAATATCGACCTTAATGCAGCAGGAAGAATTGGAATAGTGGTATTTAATACCCCGAATTCTCCCACTCTTGCAGTTGCTGAGCTTACGGTCGGTTTGATCCTTAATTTGTTAAGACAAGTTTCACTTATGGACAGAGAACTTCATATTGGGGTGTGGCAGAAAAGGATGGGTAATCTTCTATCTGGGAAAAAAGTTGGAATAATTGGTTTTGGCAGAATAGGTAGAAAGGTGTCTAAATTGTTAAGCCCCTTTAACTGTGAAATAAATTATTATGATATTAGAAAAGATATTGAAAGAGAAAATTGGGTATGCAGGATTGAATTTAACAAACTGTTAGAAATAAGCGATATAATTACGATTCATATTTCTTCTGGAGATAAAGTTTTGGGAAGAGATGAGATTAGGCTTATGAAAAAAGGCAGTTGGTTGATAAATGTTTCAAGGAGCTTTGCTGTTGTTGAAAATGCCTTGTACAAAGCTATAAAAGAAGGTCATTTGTCAGGTGCGGCAATTGATGTTTTTGAGCAAGAACCGTACAACGGGTCTTTAAGAGAATTAGATAAGGTTATACTTACTCCACATATTGGTTCGTATGCCAAAGAGTCAAGGATTGAGATGGAAACAGAGGCTGTAAAAAATCTTCTAAATGGATTAAGAAGCTAAAAATGTATTTATTAAATAGTTATTTGTAGAAATGAAAAGTTAAAATGGCACAAAATAATGAGATAATTTCCAGTCGTTGTCCGTCTTGTTCAAAAGTCGTAGTTTTTGGCGGTTCAGGTTTTCTTGGTAGCCACGTAGCAGATACGCTTGTCGATGCAGGTTACGATGTTACTGTCTATGATTTAAAATATTCTAAGTATTTGAGAGCGTCGCAGAATATAGTTGTAGGCGATATTTTAGATAGCGATAAAGTTGTAAAAACGGTAGAAGGTTGTGATGTTGTTTATAATTTTGCGGGGATAGCAGATATTGATGACGCTGCAAGGTGTCCCCTGGATAGTGTAAAGTTTAATATACTGGGCAATTCCATAATTTTGGATGCGTGCAGAAAGGCTAATGTTAAAAGATTTGTATTTGCAAGCTCTCTTTATGTATATAGCAAAACCGGTTCATTTTACAGAAGTACGAAGCAAGCCTGTGAACTTCTTATAGAAAATTATCAGGAAGTGTTTGGGTTACCCTATACTATTTTACGTTATGGTTCTCTTTACGGCCCAAGGGCAGATGATAGAAATTTCGTCTATAGAGTAATACAACAGGCTCTTACAGAAGGGAAGATTGAACGCGAAGGGGATGGAGAAGAAATAAGAGAGTATATACATGTATTGGATGCAGCCAAGGGAAGCGTGGATATACTCTCCGAAGAATTTGAAAATCAGCATGTTATTCTCGCTGGTCAGCAGCAGATGAAAATTAAAGACCTTCTCATGATGATAAAGGAAATGCTTGATAACAAGATAAAAATAGAGTTCTTACCTGCCAACAAGAATCATCATTATGAGATTACGCCTTATTCGTTTGCACCAAAAATAGGAAAAAGATTGTTGTGTAAAACATATTTAGATCTGGGACAGGGAATTCTTGATATCGTACATTCTATATATAAGGATATCAACCCATTGCCTACATATGACGATATTATAATCAAGGGAGTTAGAGAAAAGGACTGAGAACTGAGGGCAAAGGACGAGAAAAGAATGATCAAGGCGGTTATTTTTGATTTTGATGGGGTGCTGGTAGAATCGGTTGATATAAAAACTAAGGCTTTTGCAAAGTTATTTGAGAGTGAAGGTAACGATATTGTTGAAAAGGTCGTTGTTTATCATGTTAAAAATGCAGGAATTTCAAGATTTGAGAAGTTTAAATATATATACAAGGAAATAATTAACAGACCTTTGACAGAGGAAATATTTGATGATTTGTGTCAACGGTTTTCTCATTTGGTTGTTGATGAAGTGGTGAGTGCTCCATATGTTAAAGGAGCTAAGGAATTCTTAGACGGCTATGCGAACAAATATATGTGTTTTGTGGCCTCTGCCACCCCGCAAGACGAGATGGAGGAGATAATTAAAAGGAGACACATGCAGGGTTATTTTAAGGGAGTTTATGGTTCTCCTAAAAAAAAGGGGGATATTGTCCGTGAAATACTTGCCGCTTATACATTGGAACATAATGAAATGCCTTTTAACTCAGCCCTCAGTCCTCAGTCCTTTGTTTATGTCGGAGATGCATTGAGCGATTATCAAGCTGCAAAAGACAATTCAATAAGGTTTATAGCCAGAATAACGGGAAATGAATTTGAAAATATCGATTGTATGAAGATGAGAGATCTGGTTAATCTAAAGAATGCGTTGAACGTATAGGGATATGGAAGACAATGATCTGGAGAATAAGCCAAAAAAAGCTGACGTATTATCTTCAGTAAATGAAGAAGCGTATAAAGACATTTATTTACTCTCAAATCAGGTATTGAGTAAGAATCCTTTCGCAAGTAAACTTAGATTTTCATGTCAAAATATCATTTAGTCTTAACATTTCCCACAAAGAATATTTCGAGATTAAAGAAACTCTTTTCAAAAAATGATTCAATTCAGTGGTTATACTTAGGGAAGGATTTCTTCAAAAGGCGTTACATGGAATACACGTTGGGAAGCCAGTTCAGTCGAGTCGATATTGCTAGGCTTCACGACAAAGTAGCAAGGGATATTCGTCAAGAACATGTTCAATGGATAGATGCGCTTAACAGACGTTATGGGAAAAGACTGGAATGGTGGTTTGGATCAATTTCTTCCAGAGATATTTATGTTAACAATTTGTTTCAATATTGCTGTTATCTTGAAATATTAGAAAGATTATGGTTAGAAAAGACTAAAATGCCAAGTCTGGTAATAGTAGAATCCGCAGGACTTGCCATTACGATAAAAGATTGGGCCGCAGCGAAAAATATTAATACTGAAATTATTGGCCATCAATATTTCTTAGTGCTAAATAGGTTAAAGAGTTACTTGAGATATTTATTGCAGTGGAATAGATTCGTGGTTGTGTTATTTCTGAGATGGTTGGCAGCACAAATTACAAGAGTAATATATGCTTCAAAAGATGTAAAGATTAAACCATCTATAATTGTAGATACCTTTGTACATGATTATTGCATATTAGATAATGGCGTTTTTAATGACCGATATTTTCCATATCTGCATGAATATTTATCCAGAAAAGGGATGCATGTTTTGGTCCATCCTGTACTTTATGGGTTTCGTTTTAATTATTATTCAATATATAAGAGAATGCGTAAAAGTAATACATTATTCATTATACAGGAGGACTTTCTTTGTCTCTCAAATTATTTCTCTGCGTTATTCTATCCATTACGAGTCTTATTCCAAAAAATAGAACCACTTCATTTCCGGAATTTTAATTTTTACTATTTACTCAAAGAAGAACTAACAAAACAACCACTAGAATCTGCAATGCAATCTTTTTTAATCTACCACTTATTTTTAAATTTGGGAAAAGCAGGATTAAGTCCAGAATTTATAATTGACTGGTATGAAAATCAAGTGATTGATAAAGCCTTAATCATTGGTGCTCGCCGGGCATTTCCGAACATAAAGATAATTGGCGCGCAGTTATTTATCCATTCTCATAATCACTTAAATTTATTTCCTTCTGAATCAGAAGCTGAAGCCAAAGTTGCTCCAAATCTTTTACTTGAAACAAGTGAATATCAATGTAGAATTGCCCAATCCTTTACTAAAGCAGTCCCTTGCAAACCAGTCGCCGCTTTAAGATATAGGCATCTTTTTAGTGATGATGCCTTAACTGTTTCTGTTTTTGGACAGAGAGAAAAGATAATTCTAATATTGTTACCTTTTGATATTTCTGAAGCAATAGAAATGCTGGAAATTGTAAAAGAAGGGTTGGATGAAATAAAAGACGATATTCGTATATTAATAAAAGGGCATCCAGATTATGATAGCAAAAAGGTAATTGATGCTTTTGGAAGAGAAAACTGGCCGCCAAGATATGAAATTTCCAATGGGAATTTGTCAGATGCTTTGGAATATGCAGCCGTAGTGATTTCATCAAATTCAAGTTCTATGGTGGAGGCAGCCGCAAAAGGAATACCGGTTATATTTTTAGGAAGACAAACCGTACTTAATAAGAATATTCTATCGGATTTAAATATGGATATTGTGACAGAATGTTTTACTACAATAGAATTAATTGAGGGTATCAATAAGTATCTGGATTTACCTTCGGCTAAAATAAGTGAATACAGAAATATGGGTAAAAAAGTCAGAGACCTTTTCTTTACACCAATAAATGAAAAAACAATGGAGCCTTTTCTTGATAATTTAAATAATTGATGATAATAGATTAAATTATCCTGCAGTATAATTTTTTCAATACAATTCTCTATTTATGTTTTAATGTATTATGAAGTCCATAAAAAAAATACTTTTTATAACTCCACCAGCCTTTTCTTTTAGGAATAATCTGGATATTAACCCCCTTCCGCCAATGGGTCCGGGATATATCGCCGCCATTTTGGAGAAAGAGGGATATGATACATCAATAATTGATTCCCTTGCTATGGGATGGGAGAATCATGAAATTATAGATGAAAACATAATAAGGGTTGGGCTTTCATTCAAAGAAATTACTGAAATTATTGATAGATACAAACCAGATGTTCTAGGGATAAGCAACCTCTTTTCCATGCAGTCTTTAAATGCTTATAAAATAGCAGAAATAGCGAGGGGGTTAAATCCAAAATTGATAATTGTATTTGGGGGAGCTCATTCTACTGTGTGCTATGAAGATGTTTTATCTACTAATTTTGTAGATTACATCATACTAGGTGAGGGGGATGTTTCTTTTTTGAAACTTATAAAACATTTAGAGGGAAAGACTTCGGAATCGACTCTCGATGGGATAGCTTATAAAAAGAATGGAAAAAATATTGTTGTCCCCAAAAAAGAATGGATTAGCGATTTGGATTCGTTACCTTTTCCTGCGCGACATCTTATGAATATGGATATTTATTTTGGGCTTGAGGCATCTCACGGTAGACGGCGATGTAGAAGATTTTCTCCGATAATTACGTCAAGAGGATGTCCTGCAAAATGTACTTTTTGTTCAGCTAATAAAGTTTGGGGTAGAACGTTTAGGAAACGTTCAGTTGAAAACGTAGTATCGGAAATGAGACATCTTAAAAAAGAATTTGGAATCCAAGAACTTCTGTTCGAAGACGATAATACAACCCTTGATGTTACAAGGGCAAAAGCTCTTTTTGGAAAAATGATAGATGAGAAATTCAATTTTGCGTGGGATACACCAAATGGGGTTGCGGCTTTTGCTCTTGATAAAGAGACTTTAAAGTTGATGAAAGATTCTGGTTGTTATAAAGTGAATTTTGCAATAGAGTCAGGTAATCAGCAGCATCTTTCTAAAAATATAAGAAAACCTCTTAATCTTAAAAAAGTACCACCTTTGGTTGATTATGCTAGAAAAATAGGAATGGATGTTGGTGTTTTTTTAGTTGTTGGTATGCCTGGAGAAACAGAAGAGATGATATGGGATAGTTTTAAATTTGTTGCATCTATGGGTATATATAATCCACACGTATCTGTTGCGACTCCGTATCCGGGAACTGAGTTGTTTGACCTGTGCAAGGAGAAAGGTTATCTAAAGGAGGGGTTTTCTTATAGTGATCTTTATATAAGGAGTTTTTCTATTTCAACACCTGAGCTTCCTTCAAGTAAACTCAAAGAAATACTTGGAGTTTGCCAGCATTGGATTTTGAAAGAAGATATAAAGCGTAATCCATTAAAGTACAGCAGGTTGTTTTTAAGCAAAATAGTTAAAGAACCATTTAAAACAAGCAAAAAAGTGGTTAAATTTATAAAATCTCTATTTGATTAAGTGTTGAAATAGATATATATCAATTAAAGGAGGTACATAAATGCGGAAATTTTATCAAGAAGAATGGTTTGGTATAAAGTTTAAATCCTTTGTAAAATTAGATTCAAGTAGAGTAGCTGATAAATCTTTTTATGATAAGTTTTATGATGAATTTTACAAGAGATGCAAATCTTATGAAGAATTACCTGAATCATGGCAAGATAGTAAAAAGGCGGTTGCTGACCTTATATTGGGGCAAACATTCCCTGATGGAAAAATATTGTCCATAGGCTGTGGAAGCGGATATGTAGAGTATCTTTTAAGGAAGGAAGGAATATTACCGCTATTGAACCTTCGATGGAAGCGACAAGATTCTTAAGGCGATTTAGTGATGTCGAGATATACCATGGGTATTTTCCCCAATGTATAAAGAATACCGATGAATTTCCCTTTGATTTCGCTTATATGAATGCAACAGAGTACGTATTTAATGAGAATGAACTTATTAAGTTGCTTACTGATATAAAGGATTATGGAGTAAAAAATTTTTTATTAGTAAGTGCGTCTACATATAATGGCAGATTTGCACCGTTACGGCTAATTAAGGATACCGTTAAATCAATGTTATCCCTTATTGGATTATATGAGTTAGGTCAGTTTTGGGGGTATACGCGGACTCCTGATGAACTTGCCAATGCTTTTAAAGAGGCGGGTTTTGAGAGAATCGAAATGGGTTTTATTAGAGAAGGTATTTTTTG